>NZ_JBIVJB010000061.1:0-31099 GCF_044750025.1 Pseudomonas sp. NPDC088885
ATTTCAATTCGACGATGCCACTTTCAAGAGCTTTAACCGTGATGGCTTTACCTTCGTAAATCATCAACTGATCTCCACGATATGGAAGCTGAACAGTACACGTCGGACGCAAGCGAATGGTTTGGCAGGACGCTTCTTCGTCACTGCTGATACCCATTCACCCGGCACACCCGCCAACGCGATAGTCGGGATTCTGTAGGAGCGGTCAGTAAGACAAACGCTCAATTCATACGCCCGTTTGATTTGGGTACGTCACCTTCACGGAATTTCCGACAATTGTCAATCGCCCAAAATACGGGTTGAAATGCGACTTTGCGGTCATTTCCGCACCACGCAGACCGGCAACACGCGCCTGCATGAGAAGCCATTCATAGAATCAATAGTTAGAAAAGTCGCCCTAATTAGCGCCGAGCCTTGTTTAACAGGCTACGCTGGCTGGACTACAGGGAAAAGCGCTGAGCGCTGCAAGCGAGATTCGTTGTAAAAAGATTTACCGGCCTGCCTGGCCAACCCAGCCCGATGAATCATGTCGGGCTTTTTAATGCGCGTCTGCCGGACGATCCCCACCGTTGCAGTGGGAAAAGTCCGCGCGTCATGCCAGCGCTTTCAGAGTCGCGTCGATATCCAGCAAAACCGAGGCTTCGCCCTTCTCACCCCAATACAAGGCGATCATCTGCTTGTCGGCTTCGACTTTGAAAACGTTGCCCGGCAACTTTTCGAAATGATTAAGCAGCGCCGGATCTTCGCAGGCTTCCTGCCACTGATTGACCCACGCACCCGGCGATTTCTGCCAATACGTCCAGCACGCCGGCTGCTTGCTACGGCGCGGCCGATGATATTGCGCGCACGGGCTCGGCGGCTCTTGCGCCATCCAGTGTGGCCACTCCTGAGGCGCCAGTTGCATGGCCAGACCGATGCGGCGCGCCTCCATGCGCAGGGCGATGCGACCGCTTTGCGCACGCGATGGACGCAACCACG
Organism: Pseudomonas sp. NPDC088885; assembly: GCF_044750025.1. Lineage (NCBI taxonomy): Bacteria > Pseudomonadati > Pseudomonadota > Gammaproteobacteria > Pseudomonadales > Pseudomonadaceae > Pseudomonas > Pseudomonas sp. NPDC088885. The sequence continues at coordinate 979 of NZ_JBIVJB010000061.1, forward strand.
CCAGCGGACTCAAAACCACCAACAGGATTGACACCACCAACCAGACCGTCATATCTCTACTCCCGATTTTTGATGAGCCATTGCTCCACTTCGGAACCAATGCGCTTGAAACCAGCCATACTTAACAATATTGAACCGTCACGAGGAGCACCTCATGCCCTACACCCACATCCTGGTCGCCGTAGATCTGACTGAAGAGTGCGACCCTGTGATTCACCGCGCCCGTGAGCTATCGGTAAGCAACGGTGCCAAGCTGTCGCTGGTGCATATTGTCGAACCAATGGCCATGGCGTTCGGCGGCGACGTGCCGATGGATCTGTCACAACTGCAACAACAGCAGTTCGATCAGGCCAAGGAGCGCCTGGAGCGCCTGAAGCTCAAATACTCCGAGCTCGAAGGCGCCAACTGCCATTTGACCTATGGCCAGCCACGTCAGGAAATCCACCACTTCGCCAAGGAACAGCAATGCGATCTGATTGTGGTTGGCAGCCATGGTCGTCATGGTCTGGCCTTGTTGCTCGGCTCCACTGCGAATGACGTACTGCACGGTGCGCCTTGCGATGTGCTCGCTGTCCACCTGGTTAAACGCTAACCCTTGTGTAGGAGCTGCCGAAGGCTGCGATCTTTTGATATAGGTTTTAAAAACAAGATCAAAAGATTGCAGCCTTCGGCAGCTCCTACAAAAAGCCCGGCCTCACGCAAATGAGGCCGGGCTTTTTTGTTACGGGATCAATCAGGCATCCAGCTCGGCCCAACGCTCCATCAACGCATCCAGCTCAGCGTGCAACTGCTCCAAAGAAGCAATCACCTTGGCCGTCTCAGCCGCAGGACGCTGATAGAAACCGGCATCCGCCATTTCAGCTTCCACCGCAGCGATCTGCTGCTCTTTGGCGTCGATGTCGCCCGGCAACGCTTCCAGCTCGCGCTGCAGCTTGTAGCTCAGCTTTTTCTTGGCCGCCGGGGCGGCAGCGGCAGGTTCAGCCACCGCAGCAGGCTCAGCCGTTACCACTGCCGAATTCAGGTCAGCCTTGCCGGATTTGCTTTCAGTCACGCCCAGCAGACGCGGCGAGCCGCCCTGACGGATCCAGTCCTGATAGCCGCCGACGTATTCACGCACCTTGCCTTCACCTTCGAAGACCAGGGTGCTGGTGACCACGTTGTCGAGGAATGCCCGGTCGTGGCTGACCATCAGCACGGTGCCGTTGAACGTCAGCAGCACTTCTTCAAGCAGCTCCAGCGTTTCCACGTCGAGGTCGTTGGTCGGTTCGTCGAGCACCAGCAGGTTGGCCGGTTTGCTGAACAGCTTCGCCAGCAACAGACGCGCACGCTCACCACCCGACAGCGCCTTGACCGGCGTGCGAGCACGCTGCGGGCTGAACAGGAAGTCGCCGAGATAACTCAGCACGTGGCGGCTCTGGCCGTCGATATCGATGAAGTCGCGACCTTCGGCAACGTTGTCGATAACGGTTTTTTCCAGATCCAGTTGATGACGCAACTGATCGAAGTAGGCCACGTCGATCCGCGTGCCCTCTTCCACTTTGCCGCTGGTCGGTTGCAGACCGCTGAGCATCAGTTTCAGCAGCGTGGTCTTGCCAGTACCGTTGGCGCCGAGCAGACCGATACGGTCGCCGCGCGTCAGCACCATCGAGAAATCCTTGATCAGGAACGGGCCGCCCGGGTGAGCGAAACTCACGTTCTCGAGCACCATCACCTGCTTGCCGGACTTGTCGGCGGTGTCCAACTGAATGTTGGCTTTGCCAGTGCGCTCACGACGCTCGCTACGCTCGACGCGCAACGCTTTCAGGGCGCGGACGCGGCCTTCGTTACGGGTGCGGCGCGCCTTGATGCCCTGGCGGATCCAGACTTCTTCCTGGGCCAGTTTCTTGTCGAACAGCGCGTTGGCGGTTTCTTCAGCGGCCAGCGCGGCTTCTTTGTGCACGAGGAAACTGGCGTAGTCGCCGTTCCAGTCGATCAGGCCGCCGCGATCCAGTTCGAGGATGCGCGTGGCAAGGTTTTGCAGGAAGGAACGGTCGTGCGTGATGAACAGCACGGCGCCCTGGAAATCTTTCAGCGCTTCTTCGAGCCAGGCAATCGCACCGATGTCCAGGTGGTTGGTCGGTTCGTCGAGCAGCAGCAGATCCGGTTCGGACACCAGCGCCTGCGCCAGCAGCACGCGACGACGCCAGCCGCCGGACAACTGGGCGAGGGTCTTGTCGGCCGGCAGTTGCAGGCGGCTCAGGGTGCTGTCGACCAACGTCTGCAAGCGCCAGCCATCACGGGCTTCGAGGTCTTGCTGAACGTGCATCAGCTTGTTCAGGTCTTCTTCAGTGACGCAGTTCTGCGCCAAATGATGGTACTCGGCGAGCAATGCGCCCACACCATCCAGGCCTTCAGCGACCACGTCGAACACCGTCCGATCGTCGGCCACTGGCAACTCTTGCGGCAATTCGCCGATTTTCAGACCGGGGGCACGCCACACGGAGCCGTCGTCAGGCTTTTGATCGCCCTTGACCAGCTTCATCATGCTGGACTTGCCTGTGCCGTTGCGGCCGATGATGCACACCCGCTCACCACGGGCGATCTGCCAGGACACCTTGTCCAACAACGGCATAGCGCCGAACGCAAGGGACACATCGCTGAATTTGAGCAGGGTCATGAGCTTCTCCAAAAACCGGGCGCGCATTCTACCTGACTTAGGGCTCCAGCAGGCCGGCAATTTATCTGTCGAAGCACTCTGCACAACAATTGTTGCGAACTTGTGCTGCGAGGCCCGCAAAGCTTTCGCCGCTCGCTGGCAAAAGGCTAAGCTACAGACAATTCAGTGCTGACCGAGGTCGGCACTTGTCATGATTTCTCTGCCCGGATGTCTCATGCGCAGTCGCCTTTTCAGTGTTTTGTCCTGCTTGCTACTTACCGCCGCTGCCGTTCAATCCGCCCAAGCGGTGGATCTGTCCACCCAACGCCAGTATTACGATGAAGCCAAGCGCGCCTTGGCCAAAGGCGACACCGGCCCGTATTTCCGTTACAGCCAGGCCCTGGCCGATTATCCGCTGGAACCGTATCTGGCTTACGACGAATTGACCGCGCGCCTGAAAAGCGCAAGCAACGAGGAAATCGAGAAATTCCTCGCCGAGCACGGTGACCTGCCCCAGGCCAACTGGATGAAGCTGCGCTGGTTGCGCTGGCTCGCCGACCGTGGCGACTGGGCGACCTTCGTCAAGTACTACGACCCGAAGCTCAACTTCACCGAACTGGACTGCCTGAATGCGCAGTACCAGATCACCCACGACAAAAAATCCGAAGGTTATGCCAATGCCGACAAGCTCTGGCTGACCGGCAAATCGCAGCCCGCCGCGTGTGACGCGCTGTTCGGCATCTGGGCCGCTGACGGCCAGTTGACTGAACAGAAACGTTGGGAGCGCACCAAACTCGCCGCTCAGGCGCGCAACTATCCGCTCGCCAACAGTCTGGTTAACGGCCTGACCACCCTCGCCCCGCGCGGTCGATTGCTGGTCGATGTCGCGCAGAAACCCGAGTTGCTCAACCAACCATCGCGCTTCACTCCGGCGGATGAACCGATGTCCGACGTGGTCAGCCTCGGCCTGCGCCGCCTCGCCCGTCAGGATCCGGACAAGGCCATGGCGCTGCTCGACGGTTACGCCAGCAGCATGCATTTCTCCCGCGATGAAAAAGTCGCGATCGCCCGGGAAATAGGCCTGACCCTGGCCCGGCGTTTCGACAGCCGCGCGCTGGACGTGATGACCAAATACGACCCGGAACTGCGTGACAACACCGTGTCCGAATGGCGTTTACGTCTGCTGTTGCGTCTGGCGCGTTGGGACGATGCTTACCAACTGACCAAGCGTCTGCCGCAGGATCTCGCCACCACCAACCGCTGGCGTTACTGGCAGGCGCGCAGCCTGGAACTGGCGCAACCGCAGAACCCGGAAGCACAGACCCTGTACAAAAATCTGGCGCGTGAACGTGACTTCTACGGTTTTCTCGCCGCCGACCGCTCGCAATCGCCGTATTCGTTGAACAACAAGCCACTGGTGCTGAGCCAGGCGCTGATCAACAAGGTTCGCAACACGGCTGGCGTACGCCGTGCGCTGGAATTCCATGCGCGCGGGCAGATCGTCGACGGTCGCCGCGAGTGGTACCACGTCAGCCGTCATTTCAATCGTGACGAAATGGTCGCGCAGGCAAAACTGGCTTATGACCTGAAATGGTATTTCCCGGCGATCCGCACCATCAGTCAGGCGCAGTATTGGGACGACCTGGACATCCGCTTCCCGATGGCCCACCGCGAAACTCTCGTGCGTGAAGCCAAGGTGCGTGGCCTGCATTCAAGCTGGGTGTTCGCCATCACTCGTCAGGAAAGCGCCTTCATGGACGACGCCCGCTCCGGCGTCGGTGCCAGCGGCCTGATGCAACTGATGCCCGCCACCGCCAAGGAAACCGCGCGCAAATTCAGCATTCCGCTGGCCTCGCCGCAACAAGTGCTCGATCCGGACAAAAACATCCAGCTCGGCGCAGCTTATCTGAGCCAGGTGCACAGCCAGTTCAACGGCAACCGCGTCCTCGCCTCCGCCGCTTACAACGCCGGCCCCGGTCGTGTGCGCCAATGGCTGCGCGGCGCCGATCACCTGAGCTTCGACGTCTGGGTGGAAAGCATCCCGTTCGACGAAACCCGCCAGTACGTGCAAAACGTTCTGTCGTACTCGGTGATCTACGGCCAGAAACTCAACTCGCCACAGCCGCTGGTGGATTGGCATGAGCGCTACTTCGACGACCAATGACCTGTAGGAGCTGCCGAAGGCTGCGATCTTTTGACCTGAAAAAAATGCCCGCATGAAAATGCGGGCATTTTGTTTGGAGCAAGATCAAAAGATCGCAGCCTGCGGCAGCTCCTACAGGAATGTGGGGGCTATCGTTTTGCCCCGTTCAGTCAGGCGATACTTTTGTACTGGGCTTCGAGGCGAGTCGGGGTCTGTCATTTCAATCAATTTAATAGCCAGTGCGGGTTTGAGATAGTTCGCGCGAAAGGTTGCCTTGTGAGCCAGCCCGAGGCTACTCATGAGCTCGTTTACGCTCAGTTGATCAGCCCCATCAAATACGCCGAGCAACATCGCTACTTGGTCGGTTACTTGGTCGGTTACTTGGTCGGTTGAAGGCTCATTGCTGATTGCTTCTTGCAGCGCAAGACTTAAGGCTTGAAGCATGTACTCGACGAAGGGGGTCGATTCGGCCATCCGATCCGCCGCTGACAACGCTGCGTAATAAGCATCTTGCTGATCTCTGATTACCGCCTCAACTGGCAAATAAGCCAGTACCGGTCGCCACTGACTGAGAATCAAGGTTTGCCAAAGCCGCCCCATCCGCCCGTTACCATCGGCAAAGGGGTGAATGAATTCGAATTCATAGTGAAAGACACAACTGATAATCAACGGATGCCAGTCAGAGCCCTGCAGCCAAGCCAGCAAATCATCCATCAAAGACGATATCCGGCTCGGCGGCGGTGCCATATGAACCAGTTGATCACCGCGATAAATGCCTACACCCGCTCGGCGAAAGTGCCCGCATTCATCAATAAGTCCATGCATCAATAGCTCATGCGCGCGAAGCAAGTCAGCCCTGTTACCGGGCTGCCACTGCTGCATGGCTTCATAGGCCGTAAAAGCGTTACGTACTTCCTGGATTTCCTTGGGTAATCCAAGCACCCGACGACCGTCGAGAACGGCTGTTACCTGATCAACACTCAACGTGTTGTTTTCAATCGCCAACGAAGCCTGAATCGAACGGATCCGATTGCCACGCCGCAGTTGAGGCGTTTGAAGGCCATTGTCCAAAGCCGAAAGCTGACCGATTTGCTCGCTGATGTCAGCGATCAAAGCAATCATTCGAGTGGTCAGGGTCAATGGCGGTTGGTAACGACTCATGTCCTCATCCAGGCATTCCATACAGGTCGCCATAATGCCCGATACGGGCGTAGTTCATCAGTGTTGTTTAGACGTTTCCTGACCATCACTAAACTGCAACGCCGCCAGCCGTGCATACAGCGGATTACTGGCAATCAATTCCTGATGTGTCCCTACCGCGACCAACTTGCCCTGATCCATCACGGCGATCCGGTCGGCGTTTTTCACCGTGGCCAAACGGTGCGCAATCACCAGCGTCGTGCGGTTGTGCATCAGGCTCGGCAAGGCTTGCTGGATGAGGTGTTCGCTTTGCGCGTCGAGGGCGCTGGTGGCTTCGTCGAGCAGCAGGATTGGCGCGTCCACCAGCAGCGCCCGGGCGATGGCCAGACGTTGGCGTTGGCCGCCGGAGAGGCCGAGGCCGCCGTCGCCCAGGTGGGTTTGGTAGCCGTCTGGCATTTGTTCGATGAAGTCGTGGGCGTGGGCGATTCGCGCGGCTTCCTTGACCTGCTCCAGTGTGGCCGTCGGGCAGCCGTAACGAATGTTTTCCTCGACGCTGCCAAAGAACAACGCTGGCGTTTGCGAAACGAGGGCGAAGCAACGGCGCAAATCCAGAGGATCGAGGCGGGTCAAGGGCACGCCATCGAGGAGAATTTGTCCTTCGCGCGGGTCGTAAAATCGCAGCAACAAATCGTACACCGTGGATTTCCCGGCGCCGGACGGCCCTACCAGCGCCAGGGTTTCGCCCGCGCGGACGGTCAGATTCAAGTCATCGACGGCGTAGCTTTCTGGACGCGACGGGTAGGAAAAACGCACATCCCGCAGCTCCAGCTCGCCGCGCACGCGCTCAGGCAATGTCACCAACCCGGAGGTGGGCGGCTGGATGATATTTTCCGAGCGCAGCAGTTCGGCGATGCGTTCGGCAGCGCCAGCAGCGCGTTGCAGCTCGCCGATCACTTCGCTCAATGTGCCGAAAGCACTGCCGACGATCAGGCTGTAGAACACAAACGCCGCCAGTTCGCCCGCCGAAATTCGCCCGGCGATCACGTCCATGCCGCCGACCCATAACATCACCGCGACCGCGCCCAGCACTAGCACGATCACCAGGGTAATCAGCCACGCACGCTGGAAGATGCGTTTACGCGCGGTTTCAAAAGCCTGCTCGACCGTCGAGGCAAAGCGATGCTCGTCCTGCACCTGATGGTTGTAGGCCTGCACGGTTTTAATCTGGCCAAGGGTTTCGGAGACGTAACTGCCAATGTCGGCAATGCGATCCTGACTCTGGCGCGACAGATTGCGCACACGGCGGCCGAAAATCAGGATCGGCGCAACAACCAGCGGCAGCGCGATGACCACGATGCTGGTGAGTTTGGGGTTGGTGATGAACAGCAGCACGACGCCACCGATGACCATCAGCAGATTGCGCAGAAACAGCGACAGCGACGAGCCGATCACCGACTGCAGCAATGTCGTGTCCGCGGTAAGGCGCGACTGGATTTCCGAGCTGCGGTTGTCTTCGTAAAACCCTGGATGCAGGTACACCAAGTGGTTGAACACCTGTCGACGAATGTCCGCGACAACCCGCTCACCAATCCACGACACCCAATAAAACCGGGCAAAGGTGCCGATCGCCAGTCCGACCACCAACAGCATGAACAGGCCAATCGACTGGTTGAGCAAATGCGGCGACTGGGTCATGAAACCCTGATCGACCAACAGCTTGATGCCCTGCCCCATCGACAAGGTAATGCCGGCGGTGACGATCAATGCGAGCAGCGCGCCAAAGGCCTGCCAACGATAGGGCAGGAGAAAATGGCTGGTCAGACGCAGGGCGCGTCGGTGTCGGGAGGTAAGCATCGAGATCATTCGGGTTCACATCTGCGCAGATGAATAGGGCCAGCCTAGTCATTGAAATGGGGTGGAACTCTGTAAATCACAATGAGTCAGGTTAAATATGCCCGTGACGACTAGCCCCTAGAGGCTATTGGTCTAAAGTTCGGGTTGAGACGAGCGGTCATTTCTGTTTGAGTGGAGATGCCGCCGCCGACAGACCGCAGGGCGTTGTAACAGCCCGGTCACGTGGCAGTTTTAACCTTGGCGAATAACCTGATGAGGAGACAGGCCATGTCCTTGCAACACAGCAGCGATGACAAGATTGAAGTGATCCGCACCAAGCCCGGCCAACCTCTGGGTTGCTCGATTATTGATAAGGATGGGCGTGAAGTACCGATCACTGAAGACATGATCCAGCAAGCGTGCAGCGAACTGGAGAAGCGATTGGTCAAGCCTGCCGAACAAGAGTGATATAGCCACCGTCTTCCTGACCCGGCCCCATTTTGGCCGGGTTTTTTCTGTCTGCAAGCAGGGGATTTGTGGTGCGGCCTTCGCGAGCAGGCTCGCTCCCACAGGATCTGTTATCAATTGAAGATCTCTTGTGGGAGCGAGCCTGCTCGCGAATGGGCCACCTCGGTTCTAAACCGAAACAGCCCCCAGCGCCGCCACTATTTTCGCCAACACTGGCGACGCCCCTTCAATCCGCACTTTCAGCCCTTCAATCTCGCGTCGCACCGGATACTGTTTGCGCAACACATCAAACGCCGCACGCTGCTCAGCGACGTTGCCTACAAGGCTGCGGCGGAAATCCGCATCATCGCGGCGCGGGTCGTACACGCCACGGCACAACATCGCCAGCGCCCACGACGGATCGCTGTCAGCGTGCAGGGAAACTTCCGACAACCACGGTGCCGGCAGCAAGTCGCTGAGCTGAATGTTCGCAGGCTGGCCGATGAACTCGCAGTACGCCTGATAGATCTGCGCCGTGCCGCGCTGTTTGCCATCAAGGCTGTAACCGGCAATGTGCGGCGTTGCCAGCACGCAGAGTTCGGCCAGTTCGACATCGACTTCTGGTTCTGCTTCCCAGACATCCAGCACTGCTTGCAGGTCTTCACGTTCCAGCAGCACTTCGCGCAGGGCCGCGTTATCCACGACCGGGCCGCGCGCCGCGTTGATCAGCCAGGCGCCGGGTTTGAGTTGCTGCAAACGCTGCTGATCGAACAGATGCCAGGTCGCGCCGTCACCGCTGCGGGTCAACGGGGTGTGCAGGCTGATCACGTCGCACTGCTCGATGATCTGTTCGAGGCTGACGTAGTCGCCGCCCTCTGCTGCCTGACGCGGCGGATCGCAGACTTTGACGTTCCAGCCCAAGCCCTTGAGTACATTGATCAGGCGACCGCCAACCTCGCCAGCGCCGATCACACCGTAAGTGCGTTTAGTCAGATCGACACCCTCGATTTCGGCGAGGGTCATCAGGCTGCCGAGCACATAGTCGACAACGCCCCGGGCATTGCAGCCGGGTGCGCTGGACCAGGTGATACCAGCCTCGTTGAAATACTCCAGATCCAGATGATCGGTGCCGATGGTGCAAGTGCCGACAAAACGCACTTTGCTGCCTTCAAGCAGCGCACGGTTGACGTTGGTCACCGAACGCACCAGCAACACATCGGCCTGCTCGACCGTCGCTCGGTCAATGGAACGGCCTGGCACCCGGCGGATCTCGCCGAAACCGGCAAAAAAGGCATCGAGCAGCGGGATATTTTCGTCGGCAACAATCAGCATGGCGGGCTCCTTGGGCGGATCGGCAGTTTAACTGTAGGAGCTGCCGCAGGCTGCGATCTTTTGATGGTGATCTTAAAAATCCAAAGATCGCAGCCTGCGGCAGCTCCTACCCGATTACAAATCCGCAACAGAGGATTTTTCCTGACTGTAACGTCAGCGGCGTAGAATGCGGCGCCTTGCGCATCAACCTTTGTGGACGCTTTGCCTGTGAATTCTGTAACTGACCAACCTGTCGCCGTCTCCCTGACCCGCCCCGCGCGGATTCGTCTGGAGTTCAAGAACCTGCTCGCCCTCGCGCTGCCGATCATCATCGCGCAGCTGGCGACCACGGCCATGGGCTTCGTCGATGCGGTGATGGCCGGGCGCGTCGGGCCCAAGGATTTGGCGGCAGTGGCACTGGGCAACTCGATCTGGGTGCCGGTGTTTCTGTTAATGACTGGCACCCTGCTCGCCACCACGCCGAAAGTCGCCCAGCGCTACGGCGCCGGCAAGCACAGCGAGATCGGCCCGATCGTGCGTCAGGCGTTGTGGCTGGCGCTGGTGGTTGGGCTGATCGCGACCGCGATGCTGGTGGCCGCCGAACCGGTGCTGCACCTGATGAAGGTCGACCCGGAGCTGATCGGCCCGTGCATGCAATACCTGCACGGCATCGCCAGTGGTTTGCCGGCCGTGGCGTTTTATCACGTGCTGCGTTGCACCAGTGATGGCATCGGCCGAACCCGCCCGGCGATGGTGCTGGGTCTGTGCGGTCTGGCGCTGAATATTCCGCTGAACTACATCTTCATCTATGGCCACTTCGGCGTGCCAGCGATGGGCGGCGTCGGCTGCGGCTGGGCCACGGCAATCGTGATGTGGGTGATGGCGCTGGGTCTGGCCGGTTATGAGCGCTGGGCGCCGGCCTATCGTTCGAGCGAACTGTTCAGCCGTTTTGACTGGCCGCAGTGGGCGGTGATCAAGCGTTTACTGGCGATTGGTTTGCCGATTGGCATTGCGGTGTTTGCCGAATCGAGCATCTTTGCGGTGATCGCTCTGCTGATTGGCAGCCTCGGCGCCACGGTGGTGGCCGGGCATCAGATTGCGCTGAACGTCAGCTCGCTGGTGTTCATGATTCCGTATTCGCTGGGCATGGCCGTGACTGTTCGGGTCGGTCAGGCATTGGGCCGTGAAGAGCCGCGTGAAGCGCGTTTTGCTGCTGGCGTCGGCATGGGCACGGCGCTGGCCTACGCCTGCCTGTCGGCGAGCATGATGCTGTTACTGCGCGAGCCAATTGCGGCGATCTATACCGCCGACCCGACGGTGATTCACATCGCGGCGATGCTGATTGTGTACTCGGCGCTGTTCCAGTTTTCCGATGCGATTCAGGTTACTGCCGCCGGCGCGCTGCGCGGTTATCAGGACACGCGGGTGACGATGATTCTGACCCTGTTTGCCTATTGGGGCATTGGTTTGCCGGTGGGTTACGCCCTCGGCCTGACCGACTGGCTCGGCGAGCCACGTGGCCCGAGCGGGTTGTGGCAGGGTTTGATCGTCGGCCTGAGCTGCGCGGCGTTGATGCTGTCGATCCGCCTGACGCGCAGTGCGCGCAAGCGTATTCGGATCAGTCGTTCGGCAGGTTAAGGCCTGACTCGAGACAAAAAATGTGGGAGCGAGCCTGCTCGCGAATGCGTTGTATCAGTCGCCATCCATAGTGACTGATATACCGCTTTCGCGAGCAGGCTCGCTCCCACATTTGGTTTTGCGTTTGCCTGGCGGTTACGCGTGTTTCTTGCGGATCCAGTACAGATACGTGCCGGCCTCTTCGTGTTGGCCGACCAGTTCATGGTCGAGAAACACGCAGAACTTGGGGATGTCGCGACGGGTCGACGGATCGGTGGCAATCACCTTGAGCAGGCCGCCGGGCACCAGGTCACGGATGTGCTGGTGCAACATCATTACCGGTTCCGGGCAGTTAAGGCCGGTGGCGTCGAGGGTACCGTCGACCGGGGTATCGATCATTTCACTCATGATTTACTCCTGAAACTGGCCGGCATTGTCGCGCAATGCCGGGTATTCGGTCATCTATAGCGTTAAACCGCATCCTATGTAGGAGCTGCCGAAGGCTGCGATCTTTTGATCTGAATCTTCAAAAACAAGATCAAAAGATCGCAGCCTTCGGTAGCTCCTACAGGGAGAATCAGCGGGATTTTGGTTTCTTGATGTCGTGACGGCGCAGGTGGCAGGTCACTTCTTCGCGGTCGTGGTAGAGCTGTTTGCAGCCGATATCGACCTTGATCCCGCGCGCTTTGAAGCCATCGGCGATGCGCTCAAGCAAACGCTTCACTTCGGCATAACGCTGCTTCATCGGCAATTTCAGGTTGACCACCGCCTCGCGGCAATGCCCCTCGCCGATCCACTCTTCGAGCATCGCTGCGTTACGCGCAGGCTTTTCGACGATGTCGCAGACCATCCAGTCCACCGGTTGCTTGGGCTTGAAGGTGAAACCGTCGGCCATCAAATGCTGCACCAGACCGGTGTCCATCAGGCTTTCAGCCATCGGGCCGTTGTCGATCGCCGTCACCAGCATGCCGCGATTGACCAGTTGCCAGGTCCAGCCGCCCGGCGCTGCGCCAAGGTCGACGCCGGTCATGTCACTGTGCAGACGATCTTCCCACTGATCACGCGGGATAAAGTGGTGCCAGGCTTCTTCCAGCTTCAACGTCGAACGGCTTGGTGCCTCGCGCGGAAACTTCAGGCGCGGAATGCCCATTGGCCACATCGCCGAGTTGCCAGCGTCCGCCATACCCAGAAACACTTCTCGGCCACTTTTGAAAGTCAGCAGCAGACGCGGCTTACTGGCGTCGTCGACCAGTTTGCCGGCGCCGGTCAGCGCCTTCCGCAGCGGGCCTTCGAATTTCTTGCAGAAGTTCGACAGTTCCTTGCCGTCGTTGGTGTCGACGACTTCCAGCCACAGGCTGCCGCACACCGGGAAATCGGCCATGTGCGCGAGGATCACGCTGATGCGGTCGGTTTCCGGCAGATCGATGAATACGCCGCGCGCCCATTGGCGCGGGAAGATCAGCTCGGCGAAACGCTGGCCGCGCATCAGGCGCTCGGCGCCGTCTTCTTCGGTGCAGACAAACTCGGCGCAGGCGGTGGCCGCTTTGGCCTTGGCGTAACCGGCCACGTTGAGCTGGGCGGCGAGGTCGGAAATTTCCGAACAGACTTCGCCTTCGAAGCCTGGCCGGCAATGCATGAATAGGGTGTTCATTCTTACTCCTGGGCAGCGGGCGATCATTCGGCCCCTGCGCGATGCTCAAGCCTTGCGTTGAAGCAAAGCCTGTCACGAAAACCGGCGCATGATAGCCGATGTCGGAACCTTGGACTTGCCCATAGAGTCCAGTTATTAGCCAGCTAATGAAAACAGGGCTACGTTGATAGCTCTGCCCGTCCCCTCAATCCGTAGCCGTGCGGATTCAAAGGAGTGATCGTAATGCCGTCCCTCGATAGTCTGAAGACCCTCAAAACACTGCAGATTGACCAAAAGACCTATCACTATTTCAGCCTGCCGGATGCCGCCAAGAGCCTGGGCGATCTGGACAAGCTACCGATGTCGTTGAAAGTCCTGCTGGAAAACCTGCTGCGCTGGGAAGATGAAAAAACTGTCACCGGCGCCGACCTCAAGGCCATTGCCGCGTGGCTCAAGGAGCGTCGCTCCGATCGGGAAATCCAGTACCGCCCTGCCCGCGTATTGATGCAAGACTTTACCGGGGTTCCCGCCGTGGTCGACCTCGCCGCCATGCGCGCGGCGATGGCCAAGGCCGGCGGCGACCCGCAGCGAATCAACCCGCTGTCACCGGTGGATCTGGTGATCGACCACTCGGTGATGGTCGACAAATTCGCCACGCCCAGCGCGTTCGAGCAGAACGTCGATATCGAAATGCAGCGCAACGGCGAGCGTTACGCCTTTCTGCGCTGGGGCCAGAGTGCCTTCGACAACTTCAGCGTAGTCCCGCCGGGCACCGGCATCTGCCACCAGGTCAACCTTGAATACCTCGGCCGCACCGTGTGGACAAAGGATGAAGACGGCCGCACCTATGCCTTCCCGGACACCCTGGTCGGCACCGACTCCCACACCACCATGATCAACGGCCTCGGCGTACTCGGCTGGGGCGTCGGCGGGATCGAGGCGGAAGCGGCGATGCTCGGGCAACCGGTGTCGATGCTGATTCCGGAAGTGATTGGTTTCAAACTGACCGGCAAATTAAAAGAAGGCATCACCGCCACTGACCTGGTGCTGACAGTTACGCAGATGCTGCGCAAGAAAGGCGTTGTCGGCAAATTCGTCGAATTCTATGGCGACGGCCTCGCTGACTTACCGCTGGCTGACCGCGCGACCATCGCCAACATGGCCCCGGAATACGGCGCGACGTGCGGTTTCTTCCCGGTCGACGACGTGACGCTGGAATATCTGCGTCTGTCCGGGCGTCCGCCGGAAACGGTGAAACTGGTCGAGGCGTACACCAAGGCTCAGGGCCTGTGGCGTCTGCCCGGTCAGGAACCGGTGTTCACCGATAGCCTGGCGCTGGATATGGGCAGCGTCGAAGCGAGTCTGGCCGGGCCGAAACGTCCGCAGGATCGTGTGTCACTGCCCAATGTGCCGCAAGCCTTCAGCGACTTTATCGATCTGCAATTCAAACCCACCAGTAAAGATGAAGGACGCCTGGAAAGTGAGGGCGGTGGTGGCGTGGCGGTGGGCAATGCCGATCTGGTCGGCGAAACCGAATATGAATACGAAGGCCACACCTATCGTCTGAAAAACGGTGCCGTGGTGATCGCGGCAATTACCTCCTGCACCAACACCTCCAACCCGAGCGTGATGATGGCGGCCGGTCTGCTGGCGAAAAAAGCCGTGGAAAAAGGCCTGACCCGCAAGCCATGGGTGAAGAGTTCGCTGGCGCCGGGTTCGAAAGTGGTTACCGACTACTACAAGGCTGCCGGGCTGACGCAATACCTCGACCAGCTCGGGTTTTCGCTGGTCGGCTACGGCTGCACCACCTGCATCGGCAACTCCGGGCCGTTGCCCGAGCCGATTGAAAAAGCCATCCAGAAAGCCGATCTCACCGTCGCCTCGGTGCTGTCCGGTAATCGTAACTTTGAAGGTCGTGTGCATCCGTTGGTGAAAACCAACTGGCTGGCCTCGCCGCCGCTGGTGGTCGCCTATGCCTTGGCCGGCAGCGTGCGCAGCGACATCAGCAGCGAACCGCTGGGCGAGGACAAGCAAGGCAATCCGGTGTACTTGCGAGATATCTGGCCAAGCAGCAAAGAAATTGCCGACGCGGTCAGCCAGGTCAACACCGCGATGTTTCACAAGGAATACGCCGAGGTGTTCGCCGGTGATGAGCAATGGCAAGCCATCGAGGTGCCGCAAGCCGCCACCTATGTCTGGCAGGACGATTCGACTTATATCCAGCATCCGCCGTTTTTCGACGACATTTCCGGGCCGTTGCCGGAAATCAAAGACGTCAAAGGCGCTCGCGTTCTGGCGTTGCTCGGCGACTCGGTGACCACCGACCACATCTCCCCCGCCGGCAACATCAAGGCTGACAGCCCCGCCGGCGAGTATCTGCGTGAAAAAGGCGTGGAACCGCGGGACTTCAACTCCTACGGCTCACGCCGCGGCAATCACGAAGTGATGATGCGCGGCACCTTCGCCAACATCCGTATTCGTAACGAGATGCTTGGCGGTGAAGAAGGTGGCAACACCATCTACATTCCGACCGGCGAGAAACTGGCGATCTACGACGCGGCCATGAAATATCAGGCTTCGGGCACGCCGCTGGTGGTGATTGCCGGGCAGGAATATGGCACCGGTTCAAGTCGTGACTGGGCGGCCAAGGGTACGAATCTGCTGGGCGTGAAAGCGGTGATTGCCGAGAGTTTTGAGCGGATTCACCGTTCCAATCTGGTGGGTATGGGCGTCTTGCCGCTGCAGTTCAAGCTTGATCAGAACCGCAAGAGCCTGAATCTGACGGGCAAGGAGACGTTTGAGATCAAGGGTTTGACCGGGGTTGAACTAACACCGCGGATGAATTTGCCATTGGTGATTACGCGCGAAGATGGGCGTCAGGAGAAAATCGAGGTGCTGTGCCGGATCGATACGTTGAATGAGGTGGAGTACTTCAAATCTGGAGGGATCCTGCATTACGTGCTGCGCCAACTCATTGCCTCATAACGCTGAAACCCATGTAGGAGCTGCCGCAGGCTGCGATCTTTTGATCTTTTTTAAATCAAGATCAAAAGATCGCAGCCTGCGGCAGCTCCTACAGGGCAAAAAAAAACCCGCCGAAGCGGGTTTTTCCCAAGACCATTATCGACTCCCTGTCGGCAGCGATCCTTGCAAATGGTCGATCATCCGTGATCCTGAAACACTCCCTGTGTCTCAGTTGATGTGGCTAGATTAACCGTGGGATCCAATCGGCAATAGTCGACATAGCTACCATCGCGTGTAGGACATTCGCCATAGCGACCCTTCCGAAAACCCTTAGACGTGTCAGGCGTCGAGCATGGAAGCGGCAATCTGCGCAACTTTCAGCTGCCCTGAGGCCTGCTCGAGTGCGTCATCTTCCAAAAACCATGCAGCGGATAATCCGGCGAACGCCAGCACCCATTGCAGCAGTCTTTGGCGATCCAGCCCGGCGGCGTCGGTTATCACCTCAAGCTGTCGGCGAAAACGTTGGGGATTGGTGGCTGAGGGCAGATCGGGATTGCAAATCAAATTGGCGTAGTCAAAACCGCGCTCGCCCGTGACCCGCTTCGGGTCGATGGCCAACCAGCCACGCTCACCGAAATCCAGCACATTGTCGTGATGCATGTCGCCGTGCAACACCACCACGTCTTGCGGATTGGCGAGCAATGTTTCCGCCGTTTCCAGGCTTAAGCCGTAGAGACCGCCATGCTGGGCCGCAGCGATTCGCAGCGACGCAAACCACGGCCCCAGCTCCACCAACGGCGGCGGTGGCGTCGCGCGCGGTGCATGCAGCCGCGCCAGCGCCGCACACAGAATCCGGCTGGCCTCGTCGTCCTCGCCATTCAGCGCCATGTGCATCAGCGAACGCCGGCCCATGGCCCGTTCCATCAGCAAGCCATCCTCGTGATGCGCCAGCACCTGCGCGGCGCCATTGCCGTCCCACCATGACATCAGTTGGTTGCCGATTTTTTCATCGACATCCATCGCCACTTTGAGCATCGCCGGGGTATCGCCCACGCGCACTGGCAGCAAACGGCTGCCCAGCGTAAAGATCGGCTCGCCGTCCGGCACCAATGACCAACGCTGCAGCCACGGTTGGAAAATGTCAGCCACCGTCACGCGCTCGGGCCTTGGCACTTTCGGTCAGGAACTGTTCAAGTCGGCTCAGTTGCTCCTCCCAGCCGCGGCTGTCCATGAAATAAGCCTCTTTCTGGCGAATATCGGGGATATGCGCGAAACCTGACTCGGAAACCTTGAGCAGTGTGCCGTCCTCGTAATCCTGCAGCTCGAACCTGACCAATGTGGTCGGCTCCTGGGAATAGTCGATCTTTGGATTCACCGCATACGGGTGCCAGCGAAACGAAAACAACTGCTGCGGCTCGACCCGCTCGATCAGCACATTCCACAACACGTGTTCATAACCCGGATACGTAACCTGCCCTTGCGTCCATTCACCGGCAATAAACCGCCTGCCCTCCAGCGCCACGCCAAACCACTGGCCAAACGCCTCGGCGTCGACCAATGCACGCCAGACATAAGAACGCGGCGCCTTCAGCGAAATCTTGCGTTCGAAACTATTGGGTACTGGTTTCATACGTCACCTCCTGTTCTGAACACTAGGCTTGTATGACCACATGTCCAATGTGAAGTTGTATCAAACCGGTGCAAAAGAGAAACATCCGGCTGCAATTCCCGACCGCTGATAGCGTGGATCCAGCCACCGTTACGACGGCGAAGCTGTTACCGTTTCCAGCGAGATCGAACCACACAAGGACGTATCATGCAGCCTTCCCTCGCTGAACGTTATCGCTGCGCCCTGCTCGGCCTGGCTTGCGGCGACGCGGTTGGTACTACAGTTGAGTTCAGACCGCGGGGATCATTCGAACCGTTGACCGATATGATCGGAGGCGGCCCGTTCCGGCTCAAACCGGGGCAATGGACTGATGACACGTCGATGGCGCTGTGTCTGGCGGAAAGTCTGCTGAACAAAAACGGATTCAATGCTGCTGATCAAATGGGCCGCTACCTCAACTGGTGGCAATGGGGTTATCTGAGTTCGACTGGTGAGTGCTTTGATATCGGGATGACCGTCAGTCGGGCACTGGAGCAATACCAAAAGACGTCAGATCCCTTTGCGGGCTCAACCGATCCGTACAGCGCCGGCAATGGCTCACTAATGCGTCTGGCACCGGTGGTGCTGTATTACTTCCCTGATGCCCAGCAGATCCAGACCTTTGCCGCCGACAGTTCACGAACCACCCACGCCGCAGCTGAAGCCATCGAGTGTTGCCAATTATTGGCAGGGCTGATTGCCAAGGCTCTTGAAGGCGCAACCAAGGCAGAGCTTCGCCAACTGCCATCAGCCAATTTCTCGCAACCCAAAGTCGCTGCGATTGCTCGCGGGGATTACCTTGGCAAAACCCACGCGGACATAAAAGGCAGCGGCTATAGCGTGCAGTCGCTGGAAGCGGCGCTGTGGTGCTTTCAGCAAACCGACAGCTTTGCCGCTGCGATTCTGCTGGCCGCCAATCTGGGTGATGATGCCGACACCACCGCCGCAATCACCGGTCAACTGGCCGGCGCCTATTACGGCGTGCGTGGTATCCCGGGACACTGGCTGGATAAACTGCATGACGGCGCCGAAATTGCGGCGACTGCAGATCGATTGCTTGACGCCTCCAGATTGCGTACGCCTGAATAGGCTCGGCGTAGTCGCTACACTGCCTGACACTTACTATCGACACAGCGAGAACCCTCATGTCCCCACGCCTGTTTCTGGCCCTGACGCCATTACTATTCCCCTCCCTCGCCCACGCCGCCGTCGACTGCGCCAACGCCAGCGATCAGGCGACGATGAACCAGTGCGCCGGGCAGGATTTCAAAGCGGCGGATAAAGAGTTGAATGCGGTGTATCAGCAGATCACCGGGCGCTTGAAGGATAACCCTGATGGCAAGAAGCTGTTGGTCAGTGCGCAGCGGGCGTGGGTCGGGTTTCGTGATGCGGAGTGCAAGTTTTCAGCATCCGGGGTCGCGGGCGGGAGTGTTTATCCGTTGATTTACAGCAATTGCCTGACGAGTGTGACCAAAGTGCGGGTTGAGGCGCTGAAAGAATATTTGAAGTGCGAGGAAGGTGACATGAGTTGCCCGGTGCCAGGGGCCTGAGTTTTGCGGCGATTTTAAGGGCCTCTTCGCGAGCAAGCCCGCTCCCACATTGGAATGCATTTCAACATGTGGGAGCGGGCTTGCTCGCGAAGGCTATCGGTCCAACAACCCGAATCTCAGACTTGCCAAACCTCACCATTCACAAAAAACGCCCGAGCATTATCCTCAAGACTCTCCAGGTGATATCCACCCTCCTGCACAATCAAACACGGCAACCCAAGCCCGCGAATCCGCTCACCCAAGGTGGCAAACCCTTCACGCGTCACCGCCACTTTGCTCTGCGGATCCAGCTCATAAATATCGAACCCCAACGCCAGCACCAGCACCTCGGCACCAAACTTACGCACCGCCGCCAACGCCACATCCAGTTGCCCAAGGAAATCCGCTTCACTCGCACCATGCGCCATCGGCAGATTGAGATTGAAGCCCTCCCCCGCGCCCGCACCGCGTTCTTCGGCAAACCCGGCCACGCCCGGATAGAAGTTGGTCGGATCGCCATGCACCGAGACGTAGAGCACGTCATCGCGGTCGTAGAAAATTTCCTGAATGCCCTGACCGTGATGCATGTCGGTATCGAGCACCGCGACCTTGGCGAACTTGTCACGCAACACCTGCGCCGCCACCGCCGCGTTGTTCACATAGCAAAAACCACCGGCGGCTTCGGCACGAGCGTGGTGTCCCGGCGGGCGGCACAGCGCGTACGCAGCCGGTTCGCCATCGATCAACGCCTGCGCGCCCGCCACCGCGCTTTGTGCCGACCAGTACGCCGAACGCCAGGTCTGCTCGCCGACCGGGCAACTGCCGTCGGCGAGATAGCGTGCGGCCTGTGCGAGGATGCCGCGCAGGGCATTGGGTTCGCGGACGAAGATGTTCGACATGACTTCATCGCCCCAGTCTTCGGGGATTTCCTTCCAGCGTGCGTGGGCTTCCTGAAGGAATGTCAGGTACGGCGCGCCGTGTACCGCGAGCAATGGCGCGAGTCCGGCGTCGGTCGGTTGCTCGACGTTGAAGCCCAGATTGTGCGCGGCCTGCACCAGACGCTGCGCGCGTTCGGGGACTTCCTGCGGCGTGCGCATCTGGCCACGGGAGTAGTAGCTGCGTGGATGGTGGAGCAATTGTTCTGGGTGGAAAAAACTGCGCATGGGATGGATTCCTGTCAGTTAATACAAATCTTCAAAATGACCGATTTCAACTGTAGGAGTGAGCCTGCTCGCGATAGCGGTCTGTCATTTGACGTTGATGGTGGCTGACACGGCCCCATCGCGAGCAGGCTCACTCCTACATGGGGATTGGGGATTACCGGGAAATTTCAGCGCGAGCCAGGACGGCGTTGAGCAACACATCGGTGCCTTGGCGCACATCCTCGGGCAGCACGTCTTCGGCCTCGTTATGGCTCAGGCCGCCGACGCACGGAATGAACACCATCGCCGTCGGGCAATACCGCGCGAGCAAAATCGCGTCATGCCCGGCCCCACTGACAATCGATTGCTGAGCGTAGCCCAACGCATCCACCGCCGATTGCACCGCCGCCACGCACTCGGCGTCGAACGGCGTGGCCGGGCTGATCCAGTGCGGGGTGATCGTCACGCTCAAACCCCGCGCATCGGCGATCGCCTGCAAACGTGCGCGCACTTGTTGTTCCATCGCGGCGATAGCGTCGTCACGGTGATGACGCAAATCGACGGTGAAATTCACCAGCCCGGGAATGGTGTTGCGCGACGATTTATTGATGCTCAGTTCGCCCACGGTGGTGAGCCCCTCGGGGGCAAAATCTGCCGCCAGTTCTTCAATCGCCTGAATCATCCGTGCCACGCCGTACAAGGCGTCCTTGCGCAACGGCATCGGCGTGGTGCCGGCATGCGCGGCCATGCCTTCGACGCGCACATCGAGCCAGCGGATCGCTTGGCCACCGCTGACCACACCGATGCTTTTCGCGTTGTCTTCAAGGATCGGGCCTTGCTCGATGTGCGCTTCGAAATAGGCATCCACCGCACCTCCCAAGGCACGGTCAGCGGCGTAACCGAGGCGCTGCAATTCTTCGGCAACGCTGATGCCGTTGGCGTCGCGCACCGCCAGTGCGGCCTGCAAATCCATGATCCCGGTGAACACCGCCGAGCCGAACATCGCCGGGGTAAACCGCGCGCCCTCCTCATTCGTCCACACCGCGATTTCCAGCGGTTTGCGGGTTTTGATGTTTTGGTCATTGAGGCAGCGCACCACCTCCAGACCGGCCAATACGCCGTAAACCCCATCGAAGCGGCCACCTTCCGGTTGAGTGTCGAGGTGACTACCCATCATCACCGGCGCCGCGTCCGGATCGGTGCCGGGACGACGGGCGAACAGGTTGCCGATGGCATCGACACTCAGCGTCATGCCCGCCTCGCGGCACCAGTGGGCGAACAGTTCGCGGCCTGCTTTGTCTTCATCGCTCAACGCCAGACGGCAGCTGCCGCCGCGTGCGGTTGCGCCGATTTCGGCCATCGCCATCAGACTCGCCCACAGGCGTTCGCCATTGATCTTCAACATGAGGTGCTCCTGGAATTCGAGATTAGATTGAGGCCATTTCCGCGCGATGAGCGCTGGCATGGCGACGTGCGAGGGACAACACGCAGATCAGCGAAACCGCAGCGATCAGGCTGTAGAACACCGCCAGCGGCCACCACTGGCCGGTGAATTTGTGCGCGAGCATGGTGCCGATCAGCGGCGTCAGACCACCCGCCACCGCTCCGCAAATCTGATAGGCCAGCGAAATCGCGGTGTAGCGCACGCGGGTCTCGAACATGCCGCTGACGTACCCGGCGATCACCGCGTAAAACGACGCCATGCACACCACCGCCAATGCGATGCCAAGAATGATCAGCGGCGCCTGCGCCGAACTCACCAGGACAAACATCGGATACGGCGAGGCCATCGCCAGCAACGACACCAGACACAGGAAACGCGTGGCGCCGATTTTCTCCGCCGTCCATGCCGCCAGCGGCTGAATGCAAAACTGAATGATCGCAACGACGAACAGGCATTCAAGAATCAACGAACGCGGCAGCGCCAGTTGCTGAGTGGTGTAGGCGATCATGAAGGTGTTGGTGAAATACACCCCGGCAATGCCCAGCGTGTTGGCGCCGATGCACAGCAACAGTGGGCGCCACGCGGTGCGCAGAACCTCCATCACCGGCGCTTGTTCCTTACGGGTTTCCTTGCTCGCCTTCTCGCGGCTGGCGAGAAATTCCGGCGACTCATTCACGCCCAGACGAATCGCCAGACCGACCAGCAGCAACAACGCACTGGCGAGGAACGGCAGACGCCAGCCCCAGCTCATCAAGTCTTCCTCGGGCAAACGGGTCACCGCGCTGAACGCCAGCAGCGACAAAATCAAACCCGCCGGGCTACCGAGTTGCGCGAAGGACGCGAAGAAGTTGCGCCGGCCCTTCGGCGCGTGTTCGCCGGCCATCAACACCGCCCCGCCCCACTCGCCACCGACGGCGATACCCTGGACGACGCGCAGCAGAATCAGCAGCACCGGCGCGGCCACGCCGATCTGGGCGTAGGTCGGCAGCAGACCGATGCACACGGTGACCACGCCCATCATCAGCAACGTGATGATCAGCGACTTCTTGCGGCCGATGCGGTCGCCGATGTGGCCAAAAATGATCCCGCCCAACGGCCGCGCAAAGAAGCCCACGGCGAAGGTGCCGAAGGCGGCCATGGTGCTGAACAATGGATCATCGGAAGGGAAAAACAACGCGCCGAACACCAGCGCGGCGGCGGTGGCGTAGATGTAAAAGTCGTACCACTCAATCATGGTGCCGATAAAGGCAGCGGCTGCCGCACGGCGCGGCTGGTTGGAAGCTTGGGGCTTCATGGTCGGGCTCCTTTGATTGTTTTTTTGGCAGGAGGAAAACGCTGGGGCAAGGCACTCTGGCGGTGCCTGTCTGGAAGTGATTTATCGTCTCGGGGCTATGATTAGTCAATTTTCTATTTATTATTCCGACTATTACGCCAACTTATAATCGAGGCCGCGATGGCTGAGCGCGATGTACAACGTCTGCTGAATGATCGTCTGGACTGGAACCTGTTGCGCACCTTCCGCGTGATCGGTCAGGAACTGAGCATCAGCCGCGCCGCCGCGCGTTTGCACCTGACGCAACCGGCGGTGAGCCAGGCACTCAAGCGTCTGGAAGAACAACTCGGTCGGCAACTGATCGCCCGGCGTGGCCCGCGCTTTGCCCTGACCGAAGTCGGCGAGCAGATCTTCGAACTCGCTGGCGAGATTTACGGACAGGTGTCACAGGTCGGCGGATTGCTCGAACAGCCGGCCGACGAAGTGATCGGCAAAGTGCGCCTGTTGATCATCAGCCGGATCTTTTCCGACCGGTTCGATGACTTTCTTGCCGACTTTCATCGCCAGTATCCACGCGTGGATCTGGAAGTCGATGTGATGCGCAGTTCCGACATCGTCAGCGCCTTGCAGGAGAAAACCGCGACCCTCGGCCTGAGCCTCAATCGCCGCCCGCAACCGCGTCTCGAACAGCGTTTGTTCCTGCGGCAGCGCTATGCGTTTTTCTGCGGCAAGCACCATGAATTGTTCGGTCGCGAGGACGTCAGCGAAGGCGATTTACAGCGCGAGAATTTCGTCAGTTTTACCAGCGACCAAATTGGCGGAATGCTCTCGCCGTTGACGATTTTTCGGGATCAGCAGGGTTTCAGCGGACGCATCGTCGCGTCCTCGCCGAGCCTGGAGGAAGTGCGGCGACTGGTGATCGCCGGGTTCGGGATTGGTTGTCTGCCGGAGCATGTGGTGGCGGCCGACGTTGAGGCGGGATTGCTCTGGCGACTGCCGCCTCACGAAGGGATTGCCGATGTCGACATCCATTTACTGTGGAACCGCGACCAGCGCATGAGCCGCGCCGAGACGCTGTTTATCGAACGCTTGCAGGCGTGCCTGGCGGATCAATAACCCAGCGTTCTGTCGGCGCTGTTGAGTAGCTCTTCCCCCGAATTCAGTCTTCGGAAGTTCTCCGCGATCTGCTCGGCGATACAGTTGTGGGAAGCTGCCGAGGCCATGTGCGGGGTGATCGTTACACCGGCGGTTGTCCAGAGTGGATGGTCGCTGGGTAACGGTTCCTGATCGAAGACATCGAGTAGCGCGCCGCGCAGTTTCCCTGTTTGCAGCGCCTGTTGCAGATCCTCGATATTCAGGTGTGCGCCGCGTCCGACATTGACCAGTGCTGCGCCGTTGGCCAGGTGTTCTAACGCGGTTTGATTGAGGATGCCGCGCGTCTCGTGGGTCAGTGGCAACAGGTTGATCAGCAGCTCCACGTTGTGCAAAAACGCCGTGAAGGTTTTCGAGCCGGCGAAGGTCTGCACACCCGGCAGATCCTTGGTACTTCGCGCCCAGCCGCGAACGTCGTAACCCGCGTTAGCCAGATCTTCGGCGATGGCGCTGCCGAGCGATCCCAGGCCCATGATCCCGATCCTGAATTGACTCGCCGGGCGTTGCTGCGGCCGCTCCCAGTGCTGGCGTTTTTGCTGTTGCAGCACCTGATCAAATCCCCGGTGAAAGTGAATCACCGCCCAACGTACATACTCGGTCATGCCTTGCCGATGACCGGGATCGACCACCCGACACACCGGCAGATTCGGGCACGACGGATCGTGCTCCAGATGATCGATACCGGCAGCCACCGAGTGAATCACTTGCAGATTGGGCAACGCGGCGAGACTGCCCGGCAGCGGAAACCAGCACGCCGCGATCTGTGCATCAAGCGCTCGCGGGTCATCGGCCAGCACTGCCGTGAGGTGCGGCGCGCTGCGTGCAAACGCTGCCTGCAATTGCTTGAGCAACAGCAAGTCGCGGGACAACAGTGCAACGGTATTCATGACAGATAGGACTCGCGCTGGGAATCGATCAAGGTCAAAGCGGCCGCCCAGGCCAGGTCGATGATGTTGTCCTGTTCATCGCGGTCGAACTGTTCAGCGGTGTGCGCGCAGACTTCGTGCGACGGATAATGCAGCTCCGAACCGCCGGCCAATGCCTGCACTTGCGCCTGACAGGCACGCTCGAGAAAGTGGATTTCCTGAAAGGCCTGAGCCACGCCCGAACCACCGACCAGCAAACCGTGATTGCGTAAAATCATCGCGCGGTGCGGGCCGAGGTCGGCGATCAAACGCTCGCGTTCATCCAGCGACAGCGCGATGCCTTCGTAGGTGTGATAAGCGAGTTTTCCGTAGAACTTCAGCGCGTGTTGGCTGATCGGCAGCAAGCCTTGTTTTTGCGCAGCGACGGCCATCCCGGCGGCGGTGTGCGTGTGGATCACGCAGTTCAGATCCGGGCGCGCCATGTGGATCGCCGAGTGAATGACGAAGCCTGCGGCGTTGACGCGATGACCCGCATATTCAGGGTCGACAATGTTGCCATCCTGATCGATGCGCACCAGATCCGAGGCGCGCATACGGTCGAAAATCACCCCGTAGCGGTTAATCAGAAAATGATGCTCCGGCCCCGGAATACGCAGGGTGATGTGCGTGTCGATCAAGTCGGTCATGCGGAAATGCGCGATCAAGCGATACAGCGCGGCGAGCTCACAGCGGGCTTGCCATTCAATCGGATCGATGTGGGCAGGTTTACTCACGAATACACCTCTTTGTTGGAATGCAGAACGACCGGCGCGGCACGCAGCCGAGCGAGGCCACAGACACCTATCAGCGACACGGTCGAGAGCAATGTGAAGAACACCGCCAGAGGCAGCCATTGCCCGGAAAATTTGCTGGCCAGCAGCGTGCCGATCAAAGGCGTGGTGCCGCCGGCGAGCGCGCAGCTCAATTGATAGGCGATGGAAATCCCCGAGTAGCGCAGGTGCACCGGGAAGGCCTGAGTCATGTAACCGGCAATCACTGCGTACAGCGCCGACAGGATCACCACCGCGACGGCAATGCCGAGGGTCATCAGCAAGATGTTTTGCGTGCCGACCAGCAGGAACATCGGATATGGCGTGACCATGCACAGCAACGCAACCAGCGTCAGGAAGCGGCCTTCGCCAATGCGTTCGGCCAATAGCGCCGACAGCGGTTGCGAGAGCAGTTGAATCACCGTGACCAGGAACAGACAATCGAGAATCGTCGCCCGCGAAATGCCCTGGTATTGGGTGACGTAGGTGATCATGAAAGTGTTGGTGAAAAAGAACCCGGCCGAGCCAATGGTCACCGCAGCCGCCGCGAACAGAATCTGCCGCCAGCACTGACGGATCACGTCTTTGACCGGGTATTTCGAGGTTTCGTTGTTCTCTTTGGCCTTGGCGAATTCCGGCGATTCATGCACGCCGGAACGGATCATCAAACCGACCATCATCAGCACGCCACTGGCGAGAAACGGCAGACGCCAACCCCAGGCGAGAAACTCTTCCGGCTCCAGCGAAGTGACGAGGCGGAAGGCGATCAATGCCAACAACAATCCGGCAGGACTGCCGAGTTGAGCGAAGGATGCGTAAAAGGTTTTGCGCTTGGCCGGCGCATGTTCGCTGGCCATCAACACTGCCCCGCCCCACTCGCCACCAACGGAAATCCCTTGGATCAGGCGCAACACGATCAAACCGATCGGCGCCCATATGCCGACGCTGGCATAGCTCGGCAGCAAGCCGATACCGGCAGTCGCCAGGCCCATCAGCGCCATCGTCACCAGAAGCATTTTCTTGCGCCCGAGACGGTCGCCCAAATGACCGAAAACCATCCCGGCCATCGGTCTGGCGATGAAGCCGACGGCGAAGCTACCGAAGGCTGCGAGCGTGCTGGTGACGGGATCTTCGCTGGGGAAAAACACTTGCCCAAGCACGAGTGCGGCGGCAGTGGCGTAGATGTAGAAATCGTAGAATTCGATGGTCGTGCCAATGAAGGCAGCGGCCGCGGCGCGACGCGGCTGAGCGGTGGTGTGCATGCAAGGACCCTGTGTATTTATCGTTTTTTTGGGCAGGTTTCAGGCGGCTGACGGTCACGCTCTGTGGCGCTTGTGGGCTTTATCGCTTCCGTGACAGGATTAGTCAATTTTCAAAAACTTAACGCTAGTATTAGCTCTGCTACTACATGGAGTGTGTGATGTCCTCTTCCAACCCTTGGGTCGGTCGGCGCTTTCTCAATGATCGGCTGGACTGGAACCTGTTGCGCACCTATCTGGTGATCGGCCAGGAAGGCAGCATGAGCCGCGCCGCTGCGCGCTTGCACATCACCCAGTCGGCGGTGAGTCAGGCGTTGAAACGCCTCGAAGAACAACTGGAATGTGTGCTGATTGCGCGCAGCGGACGGCGCTTTGATCTGACCGAAACCGGCGAGGAAGTCCTGCGTATCGCGGCGGATATTTATGGCGATATTTCACGACTGGGGACAGTCATCGAGCATCGCCATGATGACGTGGTCGGCAAGATCCGCATCCTCACGGTCAGCGGTGTGCAGGCGCGGCACTACGATGAGTTTCTGGCTGACTTCCATGAAACCCATCCGAAAATCGAGCTGGAAGTCGAGGTGATGGGCAGCTCGAACATCATCAGTTCATTGCTGCAAAAAACTGCCACGGTGGGCGTTGGCCTATGTCGTCTCGCGCAACCACGGCTTGAACGGCGGGTGTTGTTTCGCGAGACCTACGCGTACTTTTGCGGGCAGCGCCATCGGTTGTTCGGGCAACAGAATCTGTCGCTTGAGGAATTGGCGGCGGAGAACTTCGTCAGCTTCACCAGTGATCAGCTCGGCGGCAATCTATCGCCGTTGACGCTGTTTCGCGATCAGCAAGGGTTCACCGGCAAGATCGTGGCGTCTTCCACCAGTTTTGAAGAGATATACCGATTGATCTGCGCCGGATTCGGCATCGGTTGTCTGCCGACGCATCTGGTGCGGCGCGATGTCGAGCAAGGTCTGCTCTGGCGGTTACCACCGGAGGACGGCGTGGTGGATTTCGATATCGAGCTGCTGTGGAATCGCGAGCAGAAAATGACTCAGGCCGAGACCGTGTTCCTCGACAGCTTCCAGCACATGCTCAGCTTGCGTGAGCCTGTGCTGTGAAGCTGTAATCGATCAAACGTGCGGATCGCCTGGCGCTTTGGCTGGCGCCGCGTATTGCGGCTTGAGATGGCCATCCTGATCAAGTAGCCAGGCATCCATGATCTGCCGCACCACGGGACCTGCAACTCGGCCACCGGCCTCACCGTTTTCGATCATCACCGCAATCGCAATCTTCGGATGCTCGGCCGGCGCGAAGCCGACGAACAAGGCGTTGTCGCGATGGCGTTCGAGGGTTTTCTCGCGGTTGTAACGCTCACCCTGCTTGATCGCCACCACCTGCGCCGTACCACTCTTGCCGGCGATGCGGTACTGCGCACCGGCCGCCGCCGCCCGGGCAATACCTCGCGCATCGTGCATCACCATCTGCATACCGTGGTTGACCTGTTCCCAATCGCGCGGATCCTTGAGCAGAATGTTCGGCATTGGATTTTCATCGACCGGTGCCACGCCATCGACGGTTTTCGCCAGGTGTGGACGGTTCCACACGCCTTTGTTGGCGATCAGCGCAGTGGCCTGAGCCAGTTGCAGCGGCGTGACTTGCATGTAGCCCTGGCCAATACCGAGGATCACGGTTTCACCCGGGAACCAGGCTTGGCGGCGGGTGGCGCGCTTCCACGCTTGCGACGGCATCAAACCGGGCGACTCTTCGAACATGTCCAGCGAGACTTTCTCGCCAAGGCCGAACATCGCCATGTAGTCGTGCAGGCGATCAATGCCAAGCTTGTGCGCGAGGTCGTAGAAGTAGGTGTCATTGGAACGCATGATCGCGGCGTCCATGTCTACCCAGCCATCGCCGCTGTGGTTCCAGTTGCGGTACTTGTGATCGAAGTCTGGAAGCTGGTAATAACCCGGATCGAAGACTCGGGTCTGCGGCGTCACGACGCCGGCATCGAGACCGGCAATCGCCACTTCTGGCTTGATCGTCGAACCCGGCGCGTAGAGACCGCGCAGCACACGATTGAACAGCGGCCGGTCGATAGAATCACGCAGCGCCGAATATTCCTTGGAGCTGATGCCGGTCACGAACAGGTTCGGGTCGAAACTCGGGTTACTGACCATGGCCAACACTTCACCGGTAGCCGGGTCGAGCGCTACTACGGAACCGCGACGATCACCCAGTGCCGCCTCAGCGGCTTCTTGCAGGTGGACGTCGAGGCTGAGAACGATGTTTTTACCCTGTACCGGATCCGTGTGCTTGAGTACACGCAGCACTCGGCCTTGGGCATTAGTTTCCACTTCTTCGTAGCCGACGTGGCCGTGTAGCTGGGCTTCGTAGAAACGCTCGATGCCGGTCTTGCCGATGGATTGCGTGCCGCGATACTCGACCGAGTCGAGGGTCTTGGATTCTTTTTCGTTGATACGGCCGACGTAGCCGATCGAGTGGGCGAAATGCGCACCGAGTGGGTAGTGGCGGACGAACTGCGGTTCAACATCGAGCCCGGGCAGGCGGAACTCGTTAACTGCCAGAACGGCGATCTGCTCTTCGGTCAATTCATAGAACAGTGTCACTGGCGTGAAGGGATGACGCGATTGCTTCATCGCCTTGTCAAACACCGTGCGGTCTTCGGCTGGCAGGTGCAGGAGGTTGATGACCTCATTCAGCTCTTCATTGACGTCGGTGGCGCGTTCGCGGGTGATGATCAGGTTGTAACTGGGACGGTTGTCAGCCAGCAACACGCCATTGCGGTCGTAGATCAGGCCGCGTGTGGGCGGGATCGGCAAGACGTGGACGCGGTTGTTTTCGGAGATGGTCGAGTGGTAATCGAACTCGACCACTTGCAGGATGTACAGGCGCACCACCAGGGCACAGCTGACTGCAAAGACGAACAGAGCACAGGCGATCAACCGTTTGTTGACCAGACGCGTCTCTTTTTCATGATCCTTGATCGGGATAGGTTCAGGCATTTCTACAGCAACTCTTTGACATAAATTAATGCCGTTCCTTGGGCATGACATCAGTCCGTTAAAAAACGAGCTGCACCATACCAAAAACTGCCCGGTCACTTCAGAACGTTTTTCTCCAATGGCAGGTCTTGCGACGGTCGGGGCGGTTCAATCTGTCGTCGAAACTTTCCTGCGGGCAAAACAAAACCCCAACTGCTTTCGCAATTGGGGTTTCGGAATTTAATCTTGACGATGACCTACTCTCACATGGGGAAAC
>NZ_JBIVJB010000062.1:0-29721 GCF_044750025.1 Pseudomonas sp. NPDC088885
ACTCCAACAAAACCTATTTCATTCTCGAACACAGTTCCGAAGACCTGGCACAACTGGAACGCTCCGGCGGTTTCGCGTTCCACGGGTCCGGCGAAGTCGCCGTGCTTGCACTGTAATTCTGGGCCATCAGGACCTGACCGCCCTGATCACGGACATGGAACACAACCAGGACGACAAAACCGTCCTGCTCGACCGTCAGGGCCACGGCCCGGCGTCGAGTCCGCTGACTGACTTCGCCGCGCCACCGCGCTTCGAACAACTGGAAGAACGGATGATCTACGCCGCGCGCCTGCGCCCGGCAGAGTCGTTCAATATCAGCCTCAATTCGCTGGTGGCGGCGTCCTCCGATTTGCTCTCGGAAGTGGTGCGCCTCAAGCACAGCGAAAGCCGCGAAGACTTGTACGCGCTCAACGAGCGCCTGACCGCCGGGCTAAAACTGTTTGAAGTGCGCGCCCTGCACAACGGCGCCGAAAGCAGTCAGGTGATGGCCGCGCGTTACGTACTCTGCACCGTGGTCGACGAAGCCGTCGTGACCACGCCGTGGGGCAACGAAAGCGAGTGGTCGCAGATGAGCCTGCTCAGCAGCTTCCACAACGAAACCTTCGGCGGCGAGAAGTTTTTCCAACTGCTCGATCGGCTGTCGAAAAACCCGGTCAAACACCTGCCGATGCTTGAACTGATGTACCTGTGCCTGTCCCTCGGTTTCGAGGGCAAGTACCGCGTACAGGCGCGCGGCATGCTCGAACTCGAAGGCATCCGCGACGCCTTGTACCGTCAGATTCGTCAGTTGCGTGGCGACGTGCCGCGCGAGTTGTCGCCGCACTGGGAAGGCCTCAACGATCAGCGCCGCAGTCTGGTGCGCATCGTGCCGGCGTGGATGGTGGTGTTGTTCACGCTGGTCTGTCTGGTGGTGATGTATTCGGGCTTCGCCTGGGTTCTGGGCGAGCAGCGCGACACCGTTCTGCAACCTTATCAGCCGCTTGATCCGGCCGCGGTGCAACCGCAGTCGCAGCCGTAAACAGGGACGTGTGATGAAAAAGTTTTTCAAGAAAGTCGGCGCCTTCCTGCGCCAGACCTGGGTCTGGACTCTGCTGCTGGTGCTGTTCGTGGCGCTGCTGGTGTGGTTCGTCGGCCCGTTGTTGGCGGTCGATGACTACAAGTTCTGGGAGAGCCCGACCTCCCGCCTGCTGACCATTGCCGTGCTGTTCCTGATCTGGGGCCTGGTCATGGTCTTCGTCAGCTGGCGCGCCGGTATCCGCAAGAAAGCCGAAGAAGAAAGCGAAGACGGTCAGGATCGCATCCGCCGTGAAGAGTTGATCGACGAAGAGCAGAAAGAGTTGAAGGCGCGCTTCAAAGACGCGCTGAAAACCCTGAAGACTTCCAGCCTCTATCGTGGCCGCAGCGAGCGCTGGCGCAGTGACTTGCCGTGGTATCTGCTGATCGGCCCGCAGGGCTCCGGCAAGACCAGTCTGCTGGACTTTTCCGGTCTGGAATTCCCGATCAACAAGATCGACCGCAAGCTGACCCGCGACACCCTCGGCACTCGTCATTGCGACTGGTACTTCGCCGATCACGGTGTGCTGATCGACACCGCCGGCCGTTACCTGACGCAGCCTGACGCTGAAGTCGACAGCAGCGCCTGGACGACTTTGCTCGAGTTGCTGCGCAAGCGTCGCCGTGGCCGTCCGTTGAACGGTGTGCTGGTGACCATTCCGGTGGAAACCCTGCTCGGTGGTAGCGAACAAGACATCGACACCCTCGCGCGTCAGGTGCGTGGCCGTCTGCAAGACGTGCATCAGAAACTGCACGTCGACGTGCCGGTGTATCTGGTGCTGAGCAAGGCTGACAAGCTGCTGGGCTTCGACGAATTCTTCGATCAACTGAGTCGTGAAGAAAGCGATCAGGTGCTTGGCACCAGTTTCCGCAAGGATCAGGTCGGCACCGACGTCGCGGTACTGCGCAACGAATTCGAAGAGCTGCTGCGTCGCCTCAACAGCCAGGTGATCATGCGCATGCACTCCGAGCGCGACACCCAGCGCCGTGGCCGCATCCTCGACTTCCCGCATCAACTCGGGCAGATCGGCGAGCGCCTGTGCCTGTTCGTCGACATGGCGTTCACTGGCAACCGTTATCAGCGAGCCACGCAACTGCGTGGCTTCTACCTGACCAGCGCACCGCACCTGACCCAGGAAATGGATTCGACCACCGCCGGCATCGGCGCGAGTCTGGGCATGAGCGCCGGTGTATTGCCGACGCTGCGCAGCGGTCGTTCGCGCTTCATTCACCACTTGCTCAGCCGGGTGATCTTCCCCGAGGCGGATCTGGCCGGTCTCGATAAGCGTGAACGCAGCCGCATCCATTGGGGCCAGCGTGCGTTGTACATCGGCGCACTGGCGTCGTTGGCGCTGTTCGGCGTGCTCTGGGCCGGTGGTTTCTCGGCCAACTACGAGCGTCTGGAAAACCTCCGCACGCTGGCGCAGAACTGGACGCAGCAACGTTCGGCACTGACCCCGCGTGATGACGCGATGGGCGTGCTGAAAACCCTCGACACCAGTTATGCCGCGACCCAGGTGTTCCCGAAAAAGGGCGACGTGTCGTACCACGAGCGTGGCGGTCTGTATCAGGGCGAAGACGTCAATCCGCCGGTCGCCGACGCCTACGAGCGTGAGCTTCAGGCGCAGTTGCTGCCACGGGTGGCTTCGCAGCTCGAAGGGCAGATCCGCGCCAACCTGCAGGATCGTGAAAAGCTGCTCAACAGCCTGCGCGCGTACCTGATGCTGAACATGAAGGATCGTCGCGACGCGGCGTGGCTCAAGGACTGGATCGCCACTGACTGGTCGCAACGCTACACCGGCAACACCGCGGTGCAGAACGGTCTGAATACTCACCTCGAACGCCTGCTCAAGCAGCCTTTCATCTACCCGCTTAACGACCAATTGGTCGCCCAGGCGCGGCAGGTATTGCGCAGCGAATCGCTGGCCAACGTCGTGTATCGCATGCTCCGCGAGCAGGCGCGCAATCTGCCGGAATACCGTTTCAGCCAACACCTCGGCCCACAAGGCTCGCTGTTTATCGGCACCGATTACGTGATTCCGGGCTTCTACACCCAAGAGGGTTATCAGCAGTATTTTTCGGTGCAGGGCGCGACTCTGGTCACCGACATCCTGCGTGACAACTGGGTGCTCGGCGAAGGCGCGGGCATCAGCGACATGGACTTGCGTCGTCTGATGGTCGAGCTTGAGCAGTTGTATTTCCGTGACTACGCCAACTACTGGAGCGAAGCCGTTGGCCAGGTGGCCCTGCCGCCGATCAACGACGCCGGTGAAGGCGCCGAGCAACTGGCGGGCCTGACGTCGGCCAACTCGCCGGTGCTCGCCTTGCTCACTGAAGTGCGCGAGAACACCCGCTTCCAGGCTGTTGCTGACCCGGTGGATCAAGCCGCCGATGCCGCTGATGCGCTGGCCGAGCAGAAAGGCAAACTGGGCAAGGTCGGTAAACTGGCGGCCGCCGCAGCAGACAAGGCTTCGGCCCTGACCGTTGCGAAGAACCTGCCGGACACCGCGAAGAAGTCGCTGCAACGTCGCTTCGAGCCGCTGCATCGTTTGCTCGATGACAACAACGGCCCGGCCGCTGACCTGACGCCGGCGCTCAACGCGCTCAACGACCTGCAACTGCAACTGGCCAGCCTGGCCCGTTCCAGCTCGCCGGAACAAGCCGCGTTTGAACTGGCGAAAACCCGCATGAGCGGCCAGCGTGATGCGCTGACCAACCTGCGCAATGCCTCCGGTCGTCTGCCGCGTCCGCTGAGCGTGTGGTTCAACGTGCTGGCCGAAGACTCGTGGCGTCTGGTGCTGAACGATGCGTACCAATACATGAACGGCCGTTATCAAAACGAGCTGTACAGCGTGTATGGCAAAACCATCAGCAAGCGTTATCCGTTCAGCGCTACCAGCACCAGCGACGTGGCGATCGCCGACTTCCGCGAGTTCTTCAAGGATCAAGGCATCGCCGACCGGTTCTTCGACAACTACATGCGTCCGTTCGTCAGTGGCGATCCGGGCAACTACCGCATGCGCAGCGTCGATGGCCACAGCCTGCCGGTGTCCAAGGTTTACCTCGACCAGATGGCCGCCGCACTGACCATTCGCAAGAGCTTCTTCTCGATCAACCCGGCGGAGCCGACCGTGCAGTTCAAACTCGAGCCGTACACCCTCGATCCGGCGGTCAGCCGTTCCGAGTTCAAGTTCGGCGACAAGACCATCGAATACCGTCACGGCCCGATTGTGCCGGTGTCGTTCAAATGGCCGACCGATGCTGAAGACGGTCGCACCAGTCTGGTGATGGACAAGATGTCGGGGCGTCCGATCGGCATCGAGAAAAACTCCGGCCCGTGGTCGCTGTTCCGTCTGTTTGATCTGATGCAGACCGAGTACCTCAACGGTCGCGACGTGCTGGTGCTGAAAGCCGACGTGGGTGGCCTGCGCGCCAACTACCTGCTGACCAGCCAACGCTCGCCGAACCCGTTCGACATGGGCGTACTGCGCACCTTCCGTATGCCGGTGCAGCTCTGATGCTCGTGGCCAGTGCCTGGCGCAGCGCGGCGCGTACCGACCCGGGCAAGGTGCGGGCGCGCAACGAAGATGCTTTCCTCGACTCGCCACAGCAGGGGCTGTGGGTGGTCGCGGACGGCATGGGCGGTCATCAGGGTGGCGACATCGCCAGCCAGTTGATCGTCGCCAGCCTGGCTGAACTGCCGCAACACGATGACTTCGACGAACGCCTCAAAGCCATTCGCCAGTGCCTGCATTGGGTGAACCGGCGTTTGGGGCAGGAGTTGACCGTCACCGCCGGCCGTCACGACAGCGTCATGGGCAGCACCGTTGTGGCGCTGCTGGTGGAAGGCAATCGCGCGGCCTGCATCTGGGCCGGCGACAGCCGTTGTTATCTGTGGCGCGGGCAGCGTCTGTACCAGCTGTCCAAAGACCATTCGCTGCAACAGCAACTGATCGACGAACAGAAAATGAGCGTCGATCAAGCGGCGGCGCACCCGGCGGCTCATGCCTTGACCCGAGCCGTCGGCGCGGCCGAACAACTGACCCTGGATGTGCTGGAACTCGAGGTCTATCCGGGCGATGCGTTTTTGCTTTGCAGCGATGGTTTGTACCAAGGCCTGAGCAGCGATGCCCTCGGCAACGCCCTCAGTCTCAGCGCGCCGCACGTGGCGCTGGAACGTTTGTTCGACGGCGCCCTGCGGGGCTCCGCGCGGGACAACCTGACTGCCGTGGTGATCCGCCAATGAGTGAAATCGAATCGCCAATCGATGACCTGTTGATCAGCGAAGAGCAGGCCAGCAACCTGACCTACTTCGCCTTCGCCAAGTCGCACAATGCCGAACCCGCGCTGGCCCCGAAAAAGGCCAGCATCGGTGTGCTGCCCGATGTGTTGGCCGGTCGCTACCGCCTCGAGCGGCTGCTCGGGGCCGGAGGCATGGGCGCGGTTTACCGGGCGCGGGATCTGCTGCACGAACAGTTTGGCGATCCCGACCCTTACGTTGCGCTGAAAATCCTCAGCGAAGAATTTGCCGAGTCGCCGGACGCCAGTGCCTTGCTCTACAGCGAGTTCGCCCTGACCCGACGCCTGCGCCACGACAACGTCGTGCGTGCGCACACTTTTGAAGTCGACACCGACTGCCAGCGGGCCTTTATCACCATGGAATACATGCGTGGCCTGACCCTGGACAAATTGCTCTGCGAGCGGCCCCTCGGCCTGCCGTGGAAAGAACTGCGCGACATCGTCCTGCCGCTGCTCGACACGTTGGCGTATGCCCACTGTCGCGGCGTGCTGCACGGTGATCTGAAACCGAGCAACGTCATGCTCAGCGAAGACGGCCTGCGCCTCTTCGACTTCGGCCTCGGTCAAGCGGAGGAGGGTGTGCTGCCCGGCCTGCCGCACCTGAGCCGTGAACGTTTTAACGCCTGGACACCGGGCTACGCCGCCCCCGAACTGCTTGAAGGCCAACCGTTGTCGGCCGGCGCGGACGTGTACGGCGTGGCCTGCGTGATCTACGAGCTGGCGGGCGGCAAGCCGCCGTTCCGCCGCGTGGCCTCGACCCTGGCCCGCGACGAACACCTGGAGCGCGAGCTGCACGCGCCGAAAAACCTACCGAAACACTGCTGGCCCGCGCTGCGCAAAGCGCTGAGCTTCAATGCGGCAGAACGCAGCATCACTGCCGGCCAATTGCGTGACGCCATGAGCGCCACTTCGTCCTGGCGGCAACGCCTGCGTTTTCGGGCGTAACGGATGACATTCGAACAGGGAGCACTTTATGTTCAACTCAGCTAACGAGACCCACTTCAGCCTGACGGTGGAAGACTATGTCGGCGACCTGCAAGTGCTGTCGTTCACCGGCACCGAGGGTGTCAGCCAGCCGTATCGTTTCGACCTCGAACTGGTCAGCGAAAACCCCGATCTGGATCTGGAAAAACTCCTGCACAAGCAGGCCTTTCTCGCGTTCGATCCGCAGGGCTCCGGCATTCATGGGCAGATTTATCGCGTCGCTCAAGGCGATGCCGGCAAGCGCCTGACTCGCTACAAAATCTCTATCGTGCCGCAGCTGCAATACCTGCATCACCGCACCAACCAGCGCATCTACCAGCAGATGTCGGCGCCGAAAATCATCGCGTTGATCCTCGACGAACACGGCATCAAGGCCAACGCCTACAGCTTCCAGCTCAGCCAGCCGTGCCCGGATCGCGACTACTGCGTGCAGTACGACGAAACCGACCTGCATTTCGTCCAGCGACTGTGTGAAGAGGAAGGCATTCACTACCACTTCCAGCACAGCGAAAAAGCCCACCTGCTGGTGTTTGGCGATGACCAGACCGTGTTCCAGAACCTCGGCCAGCCGACCGCGTACGTGCAGGGCAGCGGCATGGTCGCCGACGAACCGGTGATCAAAGGTTTCAAACTGCGCCTGGAAACCCGTACCACGCGCACCATGCGCCGCGACTACGACTTCGAAAAACCGCGCCTGCAAATGGAAGCCGCCTACAAACCGGATGGCGAGAGCACTGAACCGGATCTGGAAGACTACGACTACCCCGGCCGCTTCCTCGACCGCGCGCGCGGCAAGTTCCTCAGCCAGCGCGCCCTCGAACGCCACCGTGCCGACTACCGTCAGGCCGAAGGGCGTGGCGACCAGACCAAACTGGTCAGCGGCCACTTCATGGAAATGTCCGACCACCCGCGCACCGAGTGGAACGACCTGTGGCTGCTCACCGAAATCTTCCACGAAGGCAAACAGCCGCAAGTCCTCGAAGAAGGCGTGACCAGCGACACCACCAATAGCAAGGACGACTTCCACCAGGGCTACCGCAACACCTTCCTCGCCACCCCGTGGGACGTGTTCTACCGCCCGGCCCTCGAACACCCGAAACCGCGCGTACTCGGCAGCCAGACCGCCATGGTCACCGGCCCTAAAGGCGAAGAAATCCACTGCGATCAATACGGCCGCATCAAAGTGCAATTCCACTGGGATCGCGAAGGCCTCGCCGACGACAAAACCAGCTGCTGGCTGCGCGTCTCCAGCTCCTGGGCCGGCGACCGCTACGGCGCCATCAGCATCCCGCGCATCGGCATGGAAGTCCTCGTCACCTTCCTCGAAGGCGACCCCGACCAACCACTGGTGACCGGCTGCCTGTACCACAAAGAAAACCCGGTGCCGTACGCACTGCCGGCGAACAAAACCCGCAGCGTGTTCAAAACCCTCAGCTCCCCGGGTGGCGGTGGGTACAACGAACTGCGCATCGAAGACAAGAAAGGTGCGGAGCAGATCTACATCCACGCCCAGCGTGATTGGGATGAAAACATCGAGCACGACCAGAAAATTCGGGTCGGGAATGAACGTCATGACACGGTTGAGAAGAACACCTACACCGAGCTGAAAGCTGAAGAACACCGCACCACGATTGCTGATCGCAAGATTGAAGCGAAGGCTGACGATCACCTGACGGTGGGGCAGAGCCAGCACGTCAAACTGGGTACGGCGCAGCTGACCAGTGTCGGGAATGAGATTCACCTGAAGGCGGGTGACAAGATTGTGATCGAGGCGGGATCGGAGCTGACGATTCTGGGTGGGGGGAGTTTTATCAAGCTGGATGCGGGCGGCGTGACGGTGGTTGGGCCGGTGATCAAAATCAATGCGGGTGGTTCTGCGGGATCGGGTACTGGCATCGGGATTAAACCGCCGGTGCTGCCGGGGGCGGCGGATAAGGATAAGGCGGGGAGTTTGATGGATCAGGCGTTGGGGAATGCGGTGCCTGAGAAGGTTAAGCCGAAAGCTTTTTTTGTATTTTCTGAGTGATGACTCAACCGTTTAAAAGGATCTGTTATATGAATTATTTACGGCACGTTATTTTTGGACTCATCGCCTCAGTGTTTGGGGTTTTTTCGAGTTTTGTAATGGCAGGCGTATCTGATTTAGCCCCTTGCCCATCAACCTCATTTTCAAAGTTTCTACCCGCTTATTTGGAAAGCCCCTCTGTTCAAGCCGCTTTCACTCACATCCCATTGAAAAAAATAGTTACGGTAGACGCTGAACCTGAGCCGGAACAAAAAATAGTCTTATTAGATAAGCAGAAGGTCGTTTTCCCCGTAATTCCCGGAAGAGAAAAGCGAGTTGCCGACGGCGTTGAAGTGACAGTTTTGGAAGAGCTGAACGCTATTGCAAAAATAAAGATAGAAAAGCCTGATACCGATTATCAAATTGTATATGTATTTAAGTTTGAAAAGTGTTGGTTTTTGGATGAAGTTCAAGACTATTCGCTTTGATGGAAAATTAAAAAGGAATTGGTATGTCTTTCAATGAAGTGATGCTTCGTGTTCTGCCCCCGGTTGACAGCCACCAACCTCATATCACAGGGGTTTATGGCGAGCAGCGTGCGAGTGGCCCTCATGGAGGGACAGACTTTAACTATATCGGTGGCCAGAATGGTATTAACCTACAAAATCCAAAAGTCTATGCTCCAATTGCCGGAACAGTCACGTTTACAGGTGGTAATTACGGTACGATAAAAATCAAAGATGCGGACGGCAATAGTCATGAGATTCTGCATACGAGTAGCCACGTTGTAAGCCAAGGAGCAACTGTTGCTGCCGGTGATGAAATCGGCACGATGGGAGGTAAAGGGCCGAATGGTATAACCCAATACCCCCGCCATGTTCATTACCAAATGAAGGATCCGAACGGCAACCTGATTAGTCCGGAGCTTTGGTGGGGTCAACAGGCGGTCGCTCCGAGCACAGCCGCACCTGAACCAGTTGCGTTTAGCCTTCTAAATTTTCAGTTTCCAATGAGGAAGTCGGGCGGCGGGCGCTATAAAGATGCGGATGAGGTTTTTTCTATTTTGCAAGGGGAAACTTCCGGAAATTATCTTTTAGGCAGCCATAAGTTTTGGCATGGAGGGATTCATATAAGTAATTCAAGCGCCCCGCAATGTGTTAGCGATGAACCTATTCGCTGTATGGCAGATGGCGTGGTCGTAGCCTACCGGCTCAATAAAGATTATGAGAAATCTACATTTGAGGGTGAGGGCAGATCAGAGGAACTAAAATATTCGAGCTCGTTTTGTTTGGTTCGACATGATTATAAATCTCCGCCCAATACTCAGGTAACTCCTAATACGAATAACATTCTGACATTTTACAGTTTGTATATGCATTTGCTGCCATTTCAGCATTATCCTCTTGAGCCAGGAGGAGGAACAATCGCTCGATCGAAGCCGGGATATTGGCAAGGTAAGGTTCGCGCGAAAGTCACGGGAAGCGGATTGATTTTACGGAATGCGCCTTCTACTCTGACTGATGGAGCTAATGCCGGTACAAAAAAAGGTAGCTCTATGGTTCTGAGTACCAATAGTACTATTGAGTTCGATAGTTCGAAAATCCTGAATTTAAAGCTTAATGGCAAGCTTCTTAGAATGGCCGAGTGTGTATTTATTCCAAGCACCTCGAACCCTCCTACTGGGCTAAAAAATCAAAGTGGAGCAGTGCCCTCAAGTTTTTGGGCTTGCGTAGAGGATGTCAGCCCGAATCGGGTTGTCGAGTGGCTGGAATTAACTCCAGCGAGTTTTGACGTAGTTGTTCCGATGAATGCGAAGATCAAGGCGGGGGATACCATTGGATACTTGGGCCTCAATGAAGTCTTGGAGGGTCCGAACGGAGGGATAGTTCGTAAGCGGCAAGTCCATTTGGAAATTTTTACACTTGATCCAAAAGTCGATGATTTTTTGAAGAATACGGCTGGAGTGAAAAAGGGCAAGCGATACATTCATTTACCCGCTGGTACTATATTGACCAAAAAAACTCCTGAGACAGGGAGTGTGCCCCTAGAGACGGATCATTGTGTTGAGCTAAACAAAGCTCCAATATTTAAAGACCCTGCTGAGTGGTATGAGGTAGCGGTTAAAGAAAATAGTCAAGATGTTAAGGGTTTAATAAGAAAGGCAGAAGCAAAGATAGTTACTCAGCATGATTGGGGAAAGATAGGGTTTCGCATTGTAAAGGAAAACAATTCAAGTTCTGACGGTTTTTTAGATCCGGATGATATGCCAGTTTTTTTTAAGGAGCTATATGAAGAATTGGATAAGCTTGGTAACCATGATAATAAGGTGACGCCGGAAGATTTTTCTGAAGCATTAAAAAATGTTGATTTTCGAGATCATTGGTCTAAGTTGGTTGCATATCATCCAACCGAATGGAAAGAAAAATCCGAATCGGCAAAGTGGAATCGCCTCAATCAGATGCTTGAAGGGTCTCCGGCGATTCTTAAGCTAGAAAAAGATCGTATTGATAAACTGGTCTTTTGGGATGATCCAGCTATTCAAGGAAAAGGGCTTGGCGATGGAAATATTTGGCACTTCCATCCAATTGCAATGATCGGGAATTTCCTTGCAAAGGAAGCTTCGAAAGCTGGACAAATTACTTATGATGCTGAAGGTAATGATATTCCAGGATCACCATTCTTTAGTCGTCATATCCACTGGCCTGGAAACGACTTATCAGGTGTCACATTAGGGCGCGGGTATGACATGGGATTTAGGTCTGAAACAGAAATATATAATCATATGATTGCTGCAGGTGTATCAGATGCTCAGGCAACAAAAATATCTAAGGGGCGGCTGTATAAGGGCACGCACGCGAGAGACTTTGTTACTCAGAATCGCTCTGATATAGGCACGATAACAATCGAGCAGCAAGAAGCTCTATTTGATCTGATTTATCCTGGCTACGTGACTAAAGCTATCGCCAATTATAATTATTGGACTGCTCATTTTTCAGATCGTTTAGAGTGGGACGCATTGAGTCAAATCGTTAAAGATATTTTGGTGGACTTTGTATATCAAGGGTTCACGAAAGGGGAGAATCCGATGAAAGCTGGGATGAAGGATGATGTTGATCAGCTCATAAGCTATATCGAGAATAACCCGACAATTAGACAATATGAAGATGGTCGAAAGCGCGCTGCTTATTTGAGAAAAAACCGCTAGGAGAGATACATGAGAAATTTTTTGTTGTTAATTGGTCTTCTTGTACCTTTGTCAGTTGCCGCCGCGCAATCAGATTGCGTTAGTATTTCTACTAGTCAACAAGTAGATATCTGTGCAAAGCAAGCTAAAGAGTCTGCAGATTCTAATCTTAATAGTAGCTATCAGAAGCTTATTAAAAGAGTTGCATCTCAATACCAGGTTGACGCCGCACTTCGCGGTGACTACATGCAAAAGCTGAAAGAGTCTCAGCGCGCATGGTTAAAACTGCGTGATACTAACTGCACTCTTGAGGCATTTGAGGTGGAAGTTGGACAACCTGCCTATCTTACGACTGTGAACAATTGTGTCGCGCGAATGAGTCTGGAGCGCTCCATCTATTTAGATAAAACGTTACCCGATTTGTAGCGGAGCAAGGGGGGTATTATGCGCGTTGTTTCATGGTTCGTTTGCTCCCCTATACTTATGTTCATAGGGTATGGGGCTGGATTGATTCTCTAGTCAGCCCCCACCCGTATCTCTTACGTTTTCGCTTCCTGCCTTGCCGTGACCAATTCTTCCAGCTGATCCAGCGCACGCTCCACCATTAGCTGAACTCCATCAGCAATTCGGCTAAGGGCCAATGCCACAGATCGGTTTGAGCCTTCGACATCGTCCGCTAATTTGGCCGCAATGGCGCTGATGGACAGGGGGTGAGATGGGACAGGCCACGGTTTTAGTAATTACCCAAAAAGCGTGGTCTGTCCCATTTTTTCAGTAAACTTCTCGGCTCGTGAAATAATGATGAATAAGCTACTAAGATTTTTCTGAGGTCATTTGAATGATTCGCCTAATGGTGTTTTTGTTATCCATTTGTAGTGGCGCTGCTTATTCGGCTTCAACTGAGCATAGCCTGATATGTAAAGAAGCTGATCAGAATGCCAATCAAGCTAGCTTGACTCTTTCTTTTGAAGGGGGAGTCTACTCTCTTGATAATGTT
The DNA here is from genome assembly GCF_044750025.1 of Pseudomonas sp. NPDC088885. Taxonomy (NCBI): domain Bacteria; kingdom Pseudomonadati; phylum Pseudomonadota; class Gammaproteobacteria; order Pseudomonadales; family Pseudomonadaceae; genus Pseudomonas; species Pseudomonas sp. NPDC088885. The sequence continues at coordinate 12,523 of NZ_JBIVJB010000062.1, forward strand.
GATCGCGGATGTCGGTCAGATTATGTTGCTAGAGAAGTGGCAGGGGCCGAAAATAAAGTAACTATATTCTCTTATCCAACCAGTGATGATATGGGTCTAAACGCTCAGGTGATGATTTTTTCTGCTGTAGCTAAAGGTGGAAAGGCCGCATATATCGGAGACATCCCTGCTAGTGCTTCGGAGTTGGAGGATGGTACCTATAAAGATATTCAACAGTCCGGTGATTCAATTTACGAGAACGTTTACCGTATTGAAAGTACTAAAGTTTTGACTTTGACTCCAGGTAAAGAGTTGATCATTTCTGGCGAGCAATGTGTTTATAAGGAAGCGGGTAGCACTGTCTGTCAAAAGATGAAAGGCACCTTCAAAAAACCTGTGTGCGTCCTCAATAATGGTGAGCGCAAAGTCCTCGCGGATGCGAGGGAGTGCATGGACATGAGAGAAAATCTTTGAGGAAAACGGGACGGATTTATTTGTTACGCTCGACCGCTTTGAATTTAGTTGAGAACTTAAATAGATCTGGGCCGTTTGTCGGTTCTGACTCTATCTTCTGTCGCAAGCCCGTTCAGAATTGAACGGATCACTGACTTTTTACGGACGTCAAGGAATGCAGATTTTCAGATTCAGCCTCATTTTTTTACTTTCAATACTGTCGCCTTTGGTTATGGCTGAGGGCACGATGATTGCCACCATCCTTCAGGCCGACTTTTCCAAGGACCCGGAAGTCCGGTTGCTTGTCAGAGTCGTTGATGTGGGTGGCGGTTCGGATACCCCTTCCATGGCGGTTCGTAATCAATGCCTGGAGAGGAAGGCGTCCGCAGAACGTCCTGGGCCGGATCCGTGCTTTTCGATAGAGATCACTGAGAGCAATAAGAAACGGGCCATTGTTCGGCAAACGCTATTGAATGATCCTCAGCGCACAACCGATCCTATCTATTTGGAAATTGTTTATCGCTCGGAGGTCAGCGAGAGCGATCCGACGAATCACCATCAGCGATCCGCCACACTGAAGATCGAAGAAAACGGCCTCTACAATTGGAACAATGAGAGCGAACAGGCATTGGCGGACATCGAGTGGTTCCCCTCTGGAAATGGTGTTCTTGATCTGATGGTTCCTGACGCGGATGCATTGTTGAATTCTGTATTTCGGGATCGTATGAGCCGGCTGGACGAAAGCGGTCAGAAAGCACTGAGGGAAACTCAAAGAGCCTGGATGAAATTTCGAGATGCGGAGTGCCAGGCCGACCCGAAATTGCATAAATCAGTTTTCGGTGAGTGGTCCGATGCCTGCCTAATTCGCGCGACGATAGAGCGTGCTCGCCAATTGGCTTTGGCACCGGACAAGAGCAGACGTTGAGACGGACAAGCCAGAGCATTCGCGCGAAAGCGCCGACTTGGATGTCTGATGCGTTTTCGCAGTCGTTGGGTCTGAATCCGTCCGGTAAAACGTTTAGTTTTTGAGCGTCTGACGACTGCGATTTTCCTTTAAACTCCCCACCCCCAAGGAATGCGCTCAGGACACGGAATGCCAGCCCCCTCGAACTCCCTTCGCCCAGCGTTAGTGTTCTGGCTATACGCCGCCGCAATCGTGCACATTCTCGCCGGTCTCACCCTGACCTGGGCCGGGCATTCCCGTTTACTCGACGGCTATCTGCAAACCCTCGAACTCGCATTCTGGGGCGCCGATGCGGTGCCCACCGCCGGCCACGAACAACAAGTCTGGTGGCTCGCGCTGTTCGGCGCGACGCTGCAAAGTTATTCGCTGTACATGCTCGCGTTGGTGCACCTAGGCAATCGCCTGAAAGCCCCGGCGGTGTGGGGCTGGTTGATTGCCGGCATCCTGTTATGGGCGCCGCAGGACATGTGGCTCTCGGCGCAACAGCAGGTCTGGTCGCACCTGTGGCTCGACGGCTTTGCATTGCTGGTGTTGTTGCCGCCGTTGTTCTGGCTTTATCGGCATGACCGCCGAAAGTCTCCTGCAGTAAAGACTCCGAGCCAATCCAACCCGTTTGCCGACAGCGCTTTCAAACGCGTGCTGATCACTGGCGGTACCGGGTTCATCGGTGAAGCCTTGGTCAATCAACTCGACGCGGGCCACTCGGTCAGCGTACTGACGCGCGATCCGTTGAGCGCGGCCAATCTATTCAACGGCCGCGTCCGCTGTGTGCATTCGTTCAGCGAACTCAGCCACGACGAAGCCTTCGACGTAGTGATCAATCTCGCAGGCGCACCGGTCGCCGGCCCACGCTGGACTGCCAAGCGTCAAGCGCAACTGCTCGCCAGCCGAGTCGGCACCACCGAAGCGCTGATGACTTGGCTGAAGAACACCAAGCACAAACCAACGCTGTGGATTCAAGCCTCGGCCATCGGCTTCTACGGCGTACGCGATGCCAGCGAAAGCCTCGACGAACAAGCCAGCAGGGGTGACGGTTTCATGGCCGAACTCTGTGCGCGTTGGGAAGCCGCCGCGCAACCGGCCGCTGAGTTTGGCGTGCGTCAGGTAGTGCTGCGTCTCGGCGTGGTGTTCGGCCCCGGCGGTGCGTTGACGCCGTTGCTGCTGCCGTTCCGCCTGGGTTTCGGCGGGCGCATGGGCGATGGTCGACAAATCATGAGCTGGGTGCATCGTGACGATGTGCTTCAGGTGATCGCGCGGGCGTTCAACGACGACACTCTGCGTGGCACCTACAACATGGTCGCGCCGGAAACGGTCAGTCAGGCAGCGTTCGCCGAGCAGGCCGGCAAGGTCCTCAAGCGTCCGGTGTGGTTGCACATTCCCGCCGCGCCAGTGCGCGCATTGGCAGGGGATATGGCGCAGTTGTTCTTCGACGGTCAGCGCGTGATGCCGCAGCGTTTGACCGAGGCCGGCTACACGTTCCGCTATCCAACCCTCGACGCCGCTCTGCGCGATCTGACCTGAGGATCGCTCATGAGCAAGCCGTTGATGTACCTGCTGGCCGGCAATGGCAGCGCTGCCGATTGGTGGGATGACGCGCTGCCGCACTTCCAGCGGTACGACGTGGTGCCGCTGGAGTTGCCGGGCTTCGGCGCGAATCCGCAACCGCCTTGCGAGGATCTGGCGGACTACGCGCAGACCTTGCTGGCGATGACACAGCAGGGCAGCGCGATCATGGCGGTCGGGGTCAATGCATTGCTTGTGCTGCACGCGTTGCAACGTCGGCCCGGGCACTTTTCGCGCAGTGTTCTGTTGGCGCCGGTCGGTGCGTTTTTGTGGCAGCGGCACTTGCCGGCATTGATGTCGCCACTGCCGATCCGCAAAACCATTCATTGGTTGCTGTCGAACAAACCCAAGCTGTTTGCGCACAAGTTCTCCAGGCAGACCTGGACGCCTGCGCAGTATCAGCGCATGGGCGCCGGTTATGCGCGTTGCCGAGCTTTTGTGCCGCATTGGGATCTGGTTCGCGCGGACACGGCGTTGCCGCTGCTCGAGTGGATCACCGATCCGGTCGAACTGGTCTGGGGCGATCAGGACGCCGTGCTCGGCATCGAACAAGCCGCCGCTTGGTCGGCGATTCTGGCCCGCGCGGATCTGACCATCAGCCTCAAATCTGGTTGGGGTCATTACCCGTGGATCGACTCGCCCGCCGAATTCGCGCAGTGGCTGGAGTCGGGCGAGCGCGGTTTTGTCGCGCACACCAAGGGTGGGCGATTGCGCTTGGCTGAACTGGCGCGGCAACCGGTACCGGCGGCGCTGACGCTCAACGATTGCAACGATCCGCGTTTGTCAGCCTTTCTTGCTGCGCAGCCCGAGGTGACCTGGGCGGTGCGCTCCTCCAGTTACGGCGAGGATCAGGCCGATTCGGCGAATGCCGGTTTGAGCACGACCTATCTGCGCGAGCCGACCGCCAATGTGCCGAAACGCATCGCCGAATTGATGGCCGAAGGTGTTGAGGAAGTGGTGGTGCAGCGCTTCATCACGCCAACGGTGTCGGGCATCGCATTTGTCCGGCATCTATCGGTAGAACTGGAGTGGGTCGAAGGGCATTTGGAATCGCTGGCCGATGGTCACTTCAGCCCCTCACGAGCAACGCTTTCGCGACTCGGCGATGCTTGGCACGGCGGCACGTTCACGCCATGCCACGGCCTGACCGAAGACTTGCTCTGGCGCTTTCTGCAAGACGTGTTGCGCGTATTCCACTACGTGCCCGGCGACGTCGAATGGGCCTGGGATGGTGCGCAACTGTGGCTGCTGCAATACCGGCCAATTAGCGACTACGGCTGGCGCCGGCACCTGACCGCCGCGAACATCGCCGAGATCCTGCCGCCGCAACCGAGCGCACTGGTGGAATACGCCCAGCGTCGAGCCGCCGCGAGCATCCCGGCGATCATGGCGCGCTGGGATGCGCGGGTGTTGCAGGACAACGAGCCGTTCACCGCCGTGTTCGGCGGCGCGTCCTATATCAACAATGATTTGTTCCTCGCCCGACTCGCGGACTGGGGCATCAGCTCGAGTAATTACGCCGGTGAGGTCGGTGGCGCAACTCCGCATCTGCCGTGGCAACCGCTGAAGATGCTGCGTTCGTTGCCGTTGTTTTTGCGGATGCAACGCAAGGCTCGCGGCCATTTGCTGAACCTTGAACACGGCTTGCAGCGCTTCGATCAGGAACTGGCCGAACTCGTCGCGCAACATGCCGACGGCCAACAACTGGCGGACTGGTTCAGCCGGTTTTACGTGTTCGTGGTGCAAGGCAATTTGTGCATCGCCACGGCGCTGGCCAGCAGCGGCGGTGATTGGCTGGGCCGCCCGCCGACCGCTTACGACAATCTAGAAAACAGTCCACATCGATTGCCCTGGGAAACCGATCCGTCCACGCCTCGACCGGCGGCGAATGAGCTGCCGTTACAGGCATTCCCGCAATGGTCAGGGCTGATCCGCCTCGCGCACTCGACTGGCCTGCCGGGCCTGCGCGGTTACTACCTGCAAGTGCGCGAGTGGTACCGCGACAACCTGATGCGTATCTTCTTCCGCCTGCACCACGCCATGCCGCTGGCCGACCGCGACCACTGGTTTGCACCGCATCCGGATGTGCGGACGCGCGATGGTAGTTTCTGGCAGGACGGTCGCGAAGGTGCGGAGCAGGCCACCGGGTTCATGATTTATCCGGGGCAGGTGCAAGGCATTCTTGGCACCGACATTCTGCTCGAAGACACCCTCGATCCGGGGCGACATGCGCATTACCAAACGGCTCGGGCGGTGATTGCACGGATGGGCGGGCGTTTGTCGCATGGATCGACGTTGTTGCGCGAATTGCGAAAGCCGTCGGCGGTGATGCCACAGGTGGATCCGGCGTGGGTGGGGTGTGAGGTGTTGTATCGGGATGGTGAGTTGGAATTGATGAATTCGAGGGATACGAAGTGAAACGATTGCAGGCGTTTATGAGACGGGTAGGGGACTGATATTAAACAATCAATGTCAGGTTATTTCCGGCTGCTTAAAAACATTCAAATGTCGTTACTCTCTCGACCTCTGAAATTGCCATTGGTTGTCCATGTCGAAGAGTCGAGGGAACGAGTACCGCTACCAGATCCGGCGATCTGAAGCACGCAAGGCGGCGGTGGATTTAGCGCGTGAAAATCTGAATCTCGCAACCAGAGGAATTGATACGACCAGAATTCGATACGAGCCCATTACTCCTGCTGCCATCGAAGCCGCCGATCTTTGGGGGGATGAGGCTACCTTGTACCCGTGGCACGATGTAAATCAGTGGAAGCAAGAAGACACCCGTGGATTCGATGTTTCGCTTTGGTTTGATCAAGAGTTGTGTGGGTTGTGTTACGCGTCACCCCGCAAGAGCAAACTTTGCATCAAGATTGTTATTCTGGAGGGCAAACCAGACAGGTCTCATCCATTACGAGGCGCGGTAGCAGCCTTGGCATTAACCGCGATTGAAAACTATGCAGTCTTGATTGGCTGTACGGAAATTGAAGTTCAAGAACCGGCAGCAGGTGCCATACCCATGTATGAGAGTCTGGGGTTCTGTTTCGATCCGACAGGCCGGCTTGTTATTGGGGTTGAGCAGTAATACTATCCAGTCAAATTTCGAGACCCGAGGGGTTTCCATGCAAAAGCAAAAACACGAACCCAAGCCATTGATGGCGGCTCGGTTTGAAGCCGAAGCTCGCGAAGTTCTGGCCAATCGCTCCAATAAGCGCAGCCGATTTCTGGATGTAGCACTGTCTAAAGGCGCTGATTTTGAGCCTGTCGGTCGACTGGCTGGCTGAGGTTTTCGGATTCTCGAAAAAGCTGCTCTTATCGGCAGCTTTTTTTGCCAAGGATTTATCAAAAGACAGCTGAAAAAAGGGGGGACTTAGCGCCCCCCTTTTTTGTCTCGAAATACTGCAGTTGCCTAACCCGCTGCAGCCCGCGCCTCAATGTTATCCAGCGCTCCCTCCACCATCAAATGCACCCCATCCGCCATTCTGCTCAGCGCCAAGGCAACTGACCGGCGTGATCCGTCGATGTCATCGGCCAGATCTGCGGCGATGGCGCTGATGGATAGCAGGTCTTCCGATGCGTTGGCCAGCAGGGCTTCGGTGTCGACATCGTCGCAGATCTTAAAGAGGTTACCTTCGCGGCGTTTAGGCGGTTTTTTGGGGTGTGCGGGGAAGTAGTGAGCGAAGGCGCGTTCGGCGGCTTCTTTGTCGAGGGTTACTTCATCTACGGGGTCGGATGGGGTGGTAGCTGCTGGGGCTTCGTGTGGTGAAGGAGTCATCGGGGTAAATCCTCTGGAGTTGGAAAAAGTTGCTCCGGAGTTCGGACTTGCACATCCGGTCACTGTTTTGCGGTGACGGATTTAGGTTAACGATGAACCTTCAACTCGCCTAGTTCGCGCATGCCGCCGCGCTTTGCGGGAAATTTCCTAAGGTGTTGCAGGGGGGAAGATCAAAAGATCGCAGCCTTCGGCAGCTCCTACAGGGTTGTGTTTCAACAGGTGTAGGAAAGGTGAAGGGTGAGACGCGGAGCGTCTCGTGAGGCATTCCCACGCGGAGCATGGGAACGATCATTGGCGGAGTTGGGAATCGTGACTTGGTGGTCATCGTGCGGGAAATTGGCTGCATCCTCTTCTAATAGAGTCAGATACTGGCGTTATCGTCCGAATCCCTTACACTGCCCCGGCCGTTCATTTTCCTTTTGAGGCTGTGCGCATGAAATTTCGTTTTCTTCTGTGGATGCTGGGTCTGTTGATGGGTAAGGCCAGTCGGACAAATCCTGCGTTCCAGCAGCAGTTGGGTGACAAGGAACTGGTGTTTCAGCTGCAGACGCTGGACGGGAAAGTGGCGCGGCATTTCGTGGTCAAGGATCAACGCATCACCAGCAAGTCTGGCGTGGTGGCAGAGCCGGCGTTTGCGATTGCGTTTAAAGATGCCGGTTATGGCTTTGCCACGATGCAGGCGAAGAACAAGCAGCTGGCGTTTATGCAGGGGATTCAGGACAAGTCGATTCAGCTGAAGGGCAATCCGGCGCTGGTGATGTGGTTTCAGGGGTTGATGAAGTATCTGGTGCCGAGGAAGGCTAAGCCTAAGGCTTGAGCCTTTGGTGACGCGGAGCGTCACGGGATGCATTCCCACGCGGAGCGTGGGAACGATCAGGCAGGGTTTTGTGTGAATCAGCTAGATTGAGTTGGATTTTTCGCGAGCAGGCTCGCTCCCACAGGGGGATTGTGTAAATCCTTGGGGGAGCGGGCCTGTTTTGTTTTAGCCCTGGCTGAATTGCGAAGCCAGTTCGCGCAGCAGGACTTCGGCTTCGAGGACTTTGCTGACGACGTCGTTGGCTTTTTCGCGGGTCAGGCCAACGCGTTCGAGCAGGGCGTCTGGAATGTCCTCATCCGGGCCCGAGCCAATCCCGCGTCCACGCAGCAATCGCACGGCCAGGCAGACAAGGTTCGGGTATTCGGCGTAGGCGCCGTCGTAGCTCGGATCGTGCTGGAAGCGCAGCGCGGTGGCCAGTTCATCCGGCATGTCCCAGTAGCGCATCAGCCACGAGCCGATCTGTTCACGGCTGATACCGAGCAGGTGTTGCTCGATGTAGCTGTGGCACAGGTGCGGGTTGACCTCCAGGTGGCGGCAGATCAGCGAGAAGTGCGGCGGGAACACGTGGGCCAGCAGCAGATAACCGAAGTTGTGCAGCAGACCGGCGAGGTAGGTCAGGCCAGCTTCCGGGCGCTGGGCGCGCGGCATGGCGCGGGTCAGGCCTTCGATGACGGCGGCGGTGTAGATCGACTGCTGCCAGTACGGCGTCGAGTGTTGCGGATGGTCTTTGGGCAGGCTCAGGGTCTTGCCGAGGGCCAGACCCAGCGCGAGGTTGATCACCAGATCGAAACCGAGCACGCGGACGATCGCGTCTTCTACCGAGCGAATCTTGCCCGGCGAGGCGTAGTACGGCGATGCCGCCCAGCTCACTACTTGCGCGGCCAGCGCCGGGTCGGTTTCAACGACGCCGGTGATGTCGTCGATGGTGGCGTTCGGGTCGACGCGCAGCTTGATGATTTTTTGCGCGGTTTCGGCCAGCGGCGGAATCTCGATGGTCGCTTCCAGACGCTGCTGAATGCGCCGTGCGGTAAACGCTTGCACGGCCTGGGTGATTTCCTCGCGGTCATCGTCCGGGCGGTCGAGGTTCGGGCGGATGCTGTTCAGCGCTTCGCCGAAGTTGGCGGCGCTGGCCTTGGTCAGCATGCTTTTGAAGGCTTCGCTGGTGATTTCCAGCAACACGCCCGGCTCGCCGGAGTTGATCAGCAGCTTTGGCTCGCGCAGCAGGCTTTCTTCGTAGAGGCACGGCGAACTGGTCAGTGCCGGCAGGCCTGGCAGCAGGCTCAGGCTGTGTTTGCCGAGCATCTTTTGCAGACGCTCGGTCGACACTGCGGTCAGGCGACGGCCCGTCAGTTCGGCGAGGCGATTGAGGTCGAGCAACTGGCTCTGCGGAAACAGCACCATCAGCGCGCCGACAGCGTCGTCCAGCAACACGGCTTGTACCTTGCGCGAGGCATTGAGGCCGTGGTGGTCGAGCACTTCTTCGTAGGCGATCCCGAGCTTGTCCAGCAACAGCCGAATGACAGACGGCGCGTGCGGGGATTCGGGGGCGAGAGCGGCTTCGGTCATGGTCTGTATCCGTTTTTGAAACAATGGCAGGAGTATAACCAGCTTGGTCAGAACGAGCTGTCAGAAACTGCGACGGTGCTCACACTTGGCCGTATTGCTGCCCGTGGCGCAACCAGCGGTCAAGCAACGGGCTGACGTGGGTCGGCCAGCGTTCCAGCAGCGCTTGCGCAGCGTCACGAACGGCGGGCAATAAGTCGGCGTCGCGCATCAGATCCGCGACCTTGAATTGCAGCAATCCGGTCTGGCGGGTGCCGAGCATTTCGCCGGGGCCGCGCAGTTCGAGGTCTTTTTCGGCGATGACGAAACCGTCGTTGGTCTCACGCATGATGCCCAGACGCTGGCGACCGATCTGCGACAGCGGCGGATGGTAAAGCAGCACGCAATGGCTGGCGGCGCTGCCCCGACCGACACGGCCGCGTAACTGGTGCAATTGCGCGAGACCGAGGCGCTCGGGGTTTTCGATGATCATCAGGCTGGCGTTGGGTACGTCGACGCCGACTTCAATCACGGTGGTAGCGACCAGCAGTTGCAGGTTACCGGCCTTGAATTCGGCCATGACGGCGGCTTTCTCGACGGGTTTCATGCGCCCGTGAATCAGCCCGACTTTCAACTCGCCGAGGGCGAGGGTGAGATCTTCAAAAGTGGTTTCGGCGGCCTGACAGGTCAGCTCTTCCGACTCTTCGATCAGCGTGCACACCCAATAGGCCTGACGGCCCTCGGCGCAGGCACCGCGCACGCGCTCGATAACTTCGACGCGGCGGGTGTCGGTGACCAGCACGGTGTTGACCGGGGTTCGACCGGGCGGCAGTTCGTCGAGGATCGAGGTGTCGAGGTCGGCGTAGGCGCTCATCGCCAGCGTCCGTGGAATTGGTGTCGCGGTCATGATCAGTTGATGCGGACACATGCGCCCACCGACGCCTTTCTGCCGCAGCGCCAGACGTTGCTGCACACCGAAGCGATGCTGTTCGTCGATGATCACCAGCGCCAGATTCTTGAATTTCACTTCGTCCTGAAACAGCGCGTGGGTGCCGACCACCATCGGCGTGCCGCTGGCGATCTGCTCCAGCGCGGCGACGCGGTTCTTGCCCTTGAGCTTGCCGGCCAGCCACGCCACTTCGATGCCCAGCGGTTCGAGCCAGCGTTTGAAGGTGATGAAGTGTTGTTCGGCGAGAATTTCGGTCGGCGCCATCAGCGCGACTTGATAACCGGCTTCCAGCGCTTGCAGAGCGGCGAGGGCGGCGACCACGGTTTTACCCGCGCCGACGTCACCCTGAATCAGCCGCAGCATCGGTTCGTGCTGACTGAGGTCGTAGGCGATTTCGTTGCCGACGCGCTGTTGGGCGCCGGTCGGGTTGAAGCCAAGATTCGCCAGATATTTCGGCGGCAGCTTTTTCGCTTTCGGCATCGCCGGCGCGCGGAAGGAGCGCATGCTTTCGCGCAGACGTTGTTGCGACAGTTGATGGGTCAGCAGCTCTTCGAAGGCCAGACGATGCTGCGCCCAGTGATGACCGAGGGCGAGTTCGTCGACGTCGGCATCGGCGGGCGGGTTGTGCAGGTAGCGGATCGCGTCGGCCAGCGGCGCGAGTTGATAGTCGCGTGCGAGTTCGGTCGGCAGCCAATCGGGCAGGGTGTCTGGCTTGAGCATCGTCAGCGTCTGCATGCACAGCTGGCGCAGACGTGCTTGGGTCAGGCCTTCGGTGAGCGGATAGACTGGGGTCAGGGTTTCATCCACTGGCGGTGGTTCGTCGCCGGTGATCGCGCGATATTCCGGGTGGTAGATTTCCAGACCTGAGGCGCCGGGCCGGGCTTCGCCGTAGCAGCGAATCCGCGTGCCGCGCTTGAGCCCTTCTTTTTGCGCGTTACTGAAATGGTAGAAGCGCAGACTTAGCCCGCCGGTGCCATCCTGCATGCGCACGACGAGGCTGCGGCGGCGACCCATGACCACGTCGGCGCCGCTGACGGTGCCTTCGACCACGGCGTCCTGACCCGGTCGCAAATGGCCGATCGGCACCACGCGGGTGCGATCCTGATAACGCAGCGGCAGGTGAAACAACACGTCCTGGAGATTCTCCAGACCGACCTTGGCCAATTTCTCGGCCATGGCTTCACCGACACCCTTGAGTGCCGTCACCGACACTTGCGACAGCTCAGTCATGACGCTCGCTTAACCGGCCGTAACCGGTGTCGCTGGCTTGGCCACCGAGCACAGGCGAATGGAGTCGGCGAGGATTTCGATGGCTTTCGGCCGTGGGAAACTCGCACGCCAGGCGATGGCCACGGTGCGGAACGGCACCGGTGGCGACAGCGGACGCACTGCGATCACGCCGGGGGCGTAGTGATGGCTGTCAACAGCCGACAACGGCAGGATCGAGATGCCCAGACCGGACGCGACCATGTGGCGAATGGTTTCCAGCGAACTGGATTCGACTGTGGTGTGCTTGGCGCCGTCGCCGCCCTTGGTCAGGGTCGGGCAGGCTTCGAGCACCTGATCGCGGAAGCAGTGACCTTCGCCGAGCAGCAGCAGGCTCTTGTCGTTGAGCAGGCCGGCGTCGATGGTTTCTTTTTTCGTCCACGGGTGCTGGGCCGGCATGAGCACGTAGAACGGCTCGTCGTACAGCGGCAGGGTCAGCACGTCAGCTTCGTTGAACGGCAGGGCGATGATGATCGCGTCGAGTTCGCCGTTGCGCAGTTTGTCGCGCAGCACGTGGGTGAAGTTTTCTTCGATGTACAACGGCATCTGCGGGGCGACCCGGTGCAGTTGTGGAATCAGGTGCGGGAACAGGTACGGGCCGACCGTGTAGATCGCGCCGACTTTCAGCGGTGCGGTCAGCTGATTCTTGCCGGCCTGGGCCAGTTCGCGGATGCCTTGGGCTTGCTCAAGAACTTTCTGCGCCTGGGCGACGATGCCTTCGCCGACAGGGGTCACGCGCACGGCGCTCTTGCTGCGCTCGAAAATCAGCACACCGAGTTCGTCTTCAAGTTTCTTCACGCCCACCGACAGGGTCGGCTGGCTGACGTGGCATTTCTCGGCCGCGTGGCCGAAATGCTGCTCTTGGGCGAGGGTAACGATGTAGCGTAATTCTGTGAGGGTCATAGCAAAGCGTCCATGAAGATGCGGGCCAAGCATACCGGCTGCAATCGATAGACGCACGTTATCAGACTGAGGGCGACATGCGACACCGGGCAATGTCGGTTTACCGCTGGCAGATATGCAAAAGGCACCTTTCGGTGCCTTTTGGGCTTTGCGCAGACCTTGTAGGAGCCGAGCTTGCTCGCGAAGGCGGCGTGTCAGTCAGTACATCTTTCTCTGACACATCGCTTTCGCGAGCAAGCTCAGCTCCTACAGACCGCGTTAACGGCGGCGTTCGAGGGAATAAACAAACGGTGCAACAATTTCAATCGAGCCGTTGTTCAGCATGTCAGCCGGTGGCTTGGGCAGCGGTTGTGCGCGGCGGATCATTTCCAGGGTAGCCCGGTCAAGATCAGCGTTGCCAGAGCGGCCCACCAGTTCGAACGACAGCACGTTACCTTCGGCATCCACCACGAAACGCAGACGGTTCAAGCCTTCCTTGCCCCGTGCCTGAGCACTGGCCGGGTACTTTTTGTACTTGGCCAAATGCGCGAGCAGGGTGCCTTGCCAGCTGGCTTTGGCAGCCATCTGGGCCGGCGACGGGCCTGGCGCAGGCTGGGCGGATTTCTCCGTCGGTGCCTGAGTCGGCTGGGTGTCAGCCGGTTTTTCCTCGGAAGGTTTTTCCTTCGGCGGATCGGGCAGCTTCTTCTCGACCGGCTTCGGCGGTTTAGGCTTCGGCTTCGGTTTAGGTTTCTGCACCGCGATTTCAGCTTTCGGGGCTTCGGCCAGTTTCGGAATCGGCAACTCTTCAACCGGAGCCGGTGGCTGCGGCGGTGTGACGACTTTCGGCGGAGCAGGCGGTGGCGGGGCCGGAACCGGGGCCAGCTCGACCATCATTGCCTGCGGCGGCAATTCGATGGGCGGGCGGGCGGTCCAGTTCAGCGCCAGCGCGATGGCCAGCGCATGAACGCCCAGCACCACGGCCAGGCTACCGCTGTAACGCGTCAGCTTATGGCGCGTCGTGATCATTTCTTGGCTGCCGTCTCAAGTCCTACCAGGCCGACCTTCAGGTAACCGGCGGAGCGCAGGTTATCCATCACGCTCATCAGGTCACCGTAATCCACGCCTTTGTCAGCCTGGAAGAAGATGGTGGTGTCTTTCTTGCCCTTGGTTCTGGCGTCGAGGGTGGCGCCCAGTGCTTCGGGTTTCACTTCGTCTTCGCCGAGGAACAGGCGCTGATCAGCTTTAACGCTGAGGAACACCGGTTTCTCTGGCCGCGGCGCCGGTTTGGCGGTCGAGGCAGGCAGGTCGACTTTGATGTCCACAGTGGCCAACGGAGCGGCCACCATGAAGATGATCAACAGCACCAGCATCACGTCGATAAACGGCGTGACGTTGATTTCGTGGTTCTCGGCCAGATCGTCGTCTGCGCCTTCTTTCAAATGCAGGCCCATGGCCGATTACCCCACTTTAACCATGTGCGGCTGCGAGCTGCGCTCAGGCTGGTGGTCGAGGTCGCGGCTGACCAGCAACAGGACTTCTGCCGAAGCATCGGAAACCTGCGCCTTGTAACCGGCGATCGAGCGGGCGAAGACGTTGTAGATCACAACCGCTGGAATCGCTGCAACCAGACCCAGTGCGGTGGCCAGCAGGGCTTCAGCAATACCCGGCGCCACAACGGCGAGGTTGGTGGTCTGGGTTTTGGCGATGCCGATGAAGGAGTTCATGATGCCCCACACGGTACCGAACAGGCCGACAAACGGCGCGGTGGAACCGATGGTGGCAAGGACGCCGGTGCCGCTGCTCATGTTGCGACCGCAGGCTGCAACCAGACGCTCAAGACGGAAGCTGACGCGTTCCTTGATGCCTTCTTTCTCGCGGCTGTTGACCGACAGGCGCATCTCTTCGAGCGCGTCGTGCACCAGCAGGTTGGCGAGGGTGCCTTCCTTGCCGGCGGTGGCGCTGGCTTCTTTAAGGGTGGTGGCTTTCTTCAGGGCGGCGATTTCGCCACGCAGACGACGCTTGGCGCCCATCAGCTCAAAGCCTTTGGCGATCCAGATGGTCCAGGTGATGATGGACGCGATGGCCAGACCGATCATCACGATTTTGACGATGATGTCAGCGTTCTGGTACATGCCCCACGGCGACAGGTCGTGGGCCATGCCCAGCGTGTTGTCGGCTTCGAGAACTTCAGGAACGTCGGCAGCGTCTACCGCTTGCACTGGATCGGTTGCAGTCGGTGCGGCAGCCGGGGCGGTGGCAGGCGCGTCAGCAGCAGGAGCGTGCTGTTCGGTCGCGGCCGGTGCGGCTGGCGCTTGCGCGTCGGCGAACGCGGCGGTCGGTGCCAGCATCAGGCTGAGCAGCAGAGCCGCCACTGCGCTCCAGGCGCGAGGTCGTTGGGTTGGCGAAGCGGGGTTTTGATTACGTGTCATGCTGGCCGGACCTGAGATAGAAAAACGATGATGCTCTTCCAGGCCTCGTGAGGCCGAGAACAAAAGTGGCAGGCATTATTGCAAGTAATTCTTGTTAACAAAAGTAATAGAGTATCTTTTTTTCCTTGATTGCTAGCCGCTCGTCACTCGCCGGGCCTAGTCTGTCGCTTTCCGATGGGAGTTTTCTGATGTCTGCGCCTTCTGTTCTGATTGCCGGTTGTGGCGATATTGGTAGTCGTCTGGCCACGCAATTGCTGGCCGCTGGCTGGGAAGTCCATGGCTTGCGCCGGGATGTGTCACGGCTGCCTGAGGGTGTAATTGGTGTCGCCGGGGATCTCTTTAATGAAGATTGCCCGGACACCTGGCCGATCGGTGCGGTGGATTACCTGGTGTATTGCGCTGCTGCGACCAATCACGATGAAGCCGGGTACCGCGCGGCTTACGTGCAGGGTTTGCAGAATGTGTTGAGCTGGCTGGATGACTATGGCCAGGTGCCGGAGCGGCTGTTGTTTGTGTCGAGCAGCAGTGTTTATGGGCAGATGGATGGCGAATGGGTGGACGAGACTTCAGCGACAGTGGCCAGCGGTTTCTCCGGACGGTTGATGCTTGAGGCTGAGCAAGTCGCGCTCAAGAGCGGCATCCCGGCGAGCATCCTGCGCCTGACCGGTATTTACGGCCCTGGCCGCGAGCGTCTGCTGACGCAAGTTCGCGAGGGTTATCGCGTTGCCGTCGAACCACCGCTGTATGGCAATCGCATTCACGCGGATGACGCGGCGGGGTTGCTGAAGTTTTTGCTCCAGGCGGATCGGCAGGGGACTGCTCTGGAAAGCATCTACATCGGCGTCGACGATGCGCCGGCACCGTTGGCCGAAGTGGTCGACTGGTTACGCGAGTATCTGGGTGTGACCGAGTGGGCGGCAGAGGCGAGCGTGCGGCGCACGGGCAGCAAGCGCTGCAGCAATGCCCGGGCAAAGGCCCTCGGCTGGACGCCAACATACCCAAGCTACCGCGAAGGCTACGCCGCGATCCTCGAAGGTCGCTAAAAGCAAAAGATCGCAGCCTTCGGCAGCTCCTACATTGGAATACGTTTCCTGTAGGAGCTGCCGAAGGCTGCGATCTTTTCAGCGGTTTACTGTTTCTCGAGCAACCACTTGCGAGCACCCGGTGTGAACTGCGGCTGTTCATCCGCCAGCGCCGAGTTCACCGCTTGCAGGATTTCCAGCTCTTTGCCCTTGCGCACAAAGATCCAGTTATTGCCCTGACCGTTCTGCTGCAGCCACATGCTGTCGTTGCCGTTGCTCATCGACGCGCAATCGCCCGCCAGGCACAGCGCATATCGATCGGCACCCGGCAATCCGGACACCTGGCCATCGGCCTGGAACTGCACGGTGGCGCCTTCGCCTTCACCGCTGGTGATTTTCCAGCTGCCGCCCATGTAGGCGGAATACAGCGCACGCTCGAAACTCGCACCAATCGGCGCGCCTTCCGGTACCGGAATCTGAGCGCGATCGAACAATTGCTCCGGTTCGTTATCGCCGGCGGCCTGTTGCAGTTGGCTGCCGTCACGTTTCAACGCGCTGGCGGAGCTGCCATAGAAGTCGACTTTCCAGGTGCCGGACTCTTCGCCCAGCAGCCGTCCTTCGACGTTCTCAAAACCGTTGGTGTAGCGGGCCTGACTGGCCTTGGTGTTGACGTCCCACTCAAGGTTCGGGCCGTAAGCCTGAAGTGCTTCGCGCAGGGGGCCGCCCTTGGCTGCAGCGTTGATCGCCACCTGATTGATCCAGGTGCCGCTGATGTCACGGTCGGCAGGGTTGCTGGCGCAGCCGCCGAGGAGGAGGGCGAGCAGCGGAAGAGCTAGCGCTTTGCGCATGGTGGAATCCTTTCAAAACCTTTTCTTGCAGAGCAGTCGGCGCGGCGTTTGAAGGCCGCGCCGTGCGCATCACTCGATGACCAGAATGGCATCCATTTCAACTTGCGAACCCTTTGGCAGGGCAGCAACGCCGATGGCGGCGCGGGCCGGGTACGGCTGGTCGAAGTATTTGCCCATGATCTCGTTGACCTTGGCGAAGTGGCTCAGGTCGGTGAGGAAGATGTTCAGTTTGACGATGTCTTTGAACGAACCACCGGCGGCTTCGGCCACGGCTTTGAGGTTCTCGAACACCTGGACGGTCTGGGCTTCGAAGCCTTCAACCAGTTCCATGGTTTTTGGGTCCAGAGGAATCTGACCCGACATGTAAACAGTGTTGCCGGCCTTGATCGCCTGGGAGTAAGTACCGATGGCGGCCGGGGCCTTGTCGCTGGTGATAACAGTCTTGGTCATGTAGGACTCCTTGTTAGGGTTGCGTTATGCACGCATGCGGGTGATGCGGATCACTCCGGTCAAGGCGCGCAGTTTCTTGATCACGCGGGCCAGGTGCACTCGGTCGTGGACGCTGACCACCAACTGGACAACGCTGATGCGACCATCGCGTTCGTCCATGCTGATTTTCTCGATATTGCCGTCGGCTGCGTTGACGCTGCTGGCCAGCAGAGCGATCAGGCCGCGCTGGTGTTCCAGCCCGACGCGCAGTTCGACGTTGAATT
>NZ_JBIVJB010000063.1:0-18175 GCF_044750025.1 Pseudomonas sp. NPDC088885
ACATGGTGCCGTGGGCCATCGAGCCGACCGCGCAGGTGATCCACGACACCTACGACAAGCAAGGCAACCCGATCGAGCTGTCGCCGCGCAACGTGCTCAAGAAAGTCCTCAAACTCTATGCCGACAAGGGCTGGCAGCCAATTGTCGCGCCGGAGATGGAGTTCTACCTGACCAAGCGCAGCGACGACCCTGACTATCCATTGCAGCCGCCAATCGGTCGCTCGGGCCGTCCGGAAATCGGTCGTCAGTCGTTCTCGATTGAAGCGGCGAACGAATTCGACCCGCTGTTCGAAGACGTCTACGACTGGTGCGAACTGCAAGAGCTGGATCTCGACACGCTGATCCACGAAGACGGCACGGCGCAGATGGAAATCAACTTCCGTCACGGCGACGCACTGTCGCTGGCTGACCAGATTCTGGTGTTCAAACGCACCATGCGCGAAGCCGCGCTCAAGCACGACGTCGCTGCGACCTTTATGGCCAAACCGATGACGGGCGAGCCGGGCAGTGCGATGCACTTGCACCAGAGCATCATCGACATCGAGACCGGCAAAAACGTCTTCTCTAATGAAGACGGCACCATGAGCCAGCTGTTTCTGCACCACATCGGTGGTTTGCAGAAACTGATTCCTGAGCTGTTGCCGTTGTTCGCGCCGAACGTCAACTCGTTCCGCCGCTTCCTGCCGGACACCTCGGCACCGGTGAACGTGGAATGGGGCGAAGAAAACCGCACCGTGGGTCTGCGTGTACCGGACGCCGGCCCGCAGAACCGTCGGGTGGAAAACCGTCTGCCGGGCGCCGACGCCAACCCGTACCTGGCGATTGCCGCGAGCCTGCTCTGCGGTTACATCGGCATGGTCGAAGGCCTCAACCCGAGTGCGCCAGTGGTCGGACGCGGTTATGAACGCCGCAACCTGCGCCTGCCGCTGACCATCGAGGATGCACTGGAGCGTATGGAAAACAGTGCAACCATCGAGAAGTACCTGGGCAAAACTTTCATCACTGGCTACGTCGCGGTCAAGCGGGCCGAGCATGAAAACTTCAAGCGCGTGATCAGTTCGTGGGAGCGCGAGTACCTGCTCTTCGCCGTCTGATACGCCGGGCGCGGCGTGCAGACGCCGCGCCTTCACCGATAACAAGGAGAATTGGCATGACCAGCAACAACCCGCAAACCCGCGAGTGGCAAGCACTCAGCAATGATCACCACTTGGCGCCGTTCAGCGACTTCAAGCAGCTGAAAGAGAAAGGTCCGCGGATCATTACCAGCGCCAAGGGCGTGTACCTGTGGGACAGCGAGGGCAACAAGATCCTCGACGGCATGGCCGGTCTGTGGTGCGTGGCCATCGGTTACGGTCGTGATGAACTGGCCGACGCCGCCGCCAAACAAATGCGTGAACTGCCGTACTACAACCTGTTCTTCCAGACCGCGCACCCGCCGGCACTGGAACTGGCCAAGTCGATTGCCGACGTGGCGCCAGAAGGCATGAACCATGTGTTCTTTACCGGTTCCGGCTCCGAAGGCAACGACACCATGCTGCGTATGGTTCGTCACTACTGGGCAATCAAAGGCCAGCCAAACAAGAAGGTCATCATCAGCCGCAAGAACGGTTATCACGGTTCGACCGTGGCCGGCGCGAGCCTCGGTGGTATGACCTATATGCACGAACAAGGCGACTTGCCGATCCCGGGCATCGTCCACATCGCGCAGCCGTACTGGTTCGCTGAAGGTGGCGACATGTCCCCGGAAGAGTTCGGTATCTGGGCGGCCAATCAGCTGGAAGAAAAGATTCTCGAAGTCGGCGTGGACAATGTCGGTGCCTTTATTGCCGAGCCGATTCAGGGCGCCGGCGGCGTGATCATTCCGCCAGACACCTACTGGCCGCGTATCAAGGAAATTCTCGCCAAGTACGACATCCTGTTCGTGGCGGACGAAGTGATCTGCGGTTTCGGCCGTACCGGTGAGTGGTTCGGTAGCGATTTCTACGACCTCAAGCCTGACATGATGACCATCGCCAAAGGCCTGACTTCCGGTTACATCCCGATGGGTGGCCTGATCGTGCGCGACACCGTGGTGGCAGTGCTTAACGAAGGTGGCGATTTCAACCACGGCTTCACCTACTCCGGTCACCCGGTGGCGGCAGCGGTGGGTCTGGAAAACATCCGCATTCTGCGCGACGAAAAAATTATCGAGAACGCGCACAACGAAACGGCACCGTATTTGCAGAAACGTCTGCGGGAACTGAACGATCACCCGTTGGTGGGTGAAGTTCGCGGCGTCGGTCTGTTGGGGGCCATTGAGCTGGTGCAGGACAAGGCCACTCGCAAGCGTTACGAAGGCAAGGGCGTCGGCATGATCTGCCGTCAGTTCTGCTTTGATAACGGCCTGATCATGCGCGCTGTCGGCGACACCATGATCATCGCGCCGCCGCTGGTGATCAGCAAAGCGGAGATCGATGAACTGGTTACAAAGGCACGTAAATGCCTGGATCTGACCCTCAGTGCATTGCAGGGCTAAGTGCTAGGCTCTGAGCGGGGGAGCCGCGGCGCTCTCGCTCAAAGCTGTCAGAAAGGCTGGTCTTTTCTTGAAAGACCGCCTCGGATCTTGCCAGACTAGCCGCGGTTCCAGTTGTCCGGGTTCGGCCGCTGAACAAAGTGGTTCAAAAAAAGAAAATTTGGAGCATTACGCATGAAGGCATTAGGCAAAAAGCTCGCTGGCAAGACTCTGCTCGCCATGTCCCTGATGGGAATCATGGCGGCTGCGACTCAGGCGGACGACAAGGTGTTGCACGTCTACAACTGGTCGGACTACATCGCTCCGGACACCATCAAGAAGTTTGAAGACGAGTCGGGCATCAAAGTCGTTTACGACGTCTTCGACAGCAACGAAACCCTCGAAGCCAAACTGCTCGCAGGCAAGTCCGGCTACGACATCGTCGTACCGTCGAACAACTTCCTCGCCAAGCAGATCAAGGCCGGTGTTTACCAGACGCTGGACAAGTCCAAGCTGCCTAACTGGAAAAACCTGAACCCTGACTTGCTCAAAGCCGTGTCGGTCAGCGACCCGGGCAACGAGCACGCTTTCCCGTACATGTGGGGCTCGATCGGTATTGGCTTCAACGCCGAGAAGGTCAAGGCTGCACTGGGTGCCGACGCACCTGTCGATTCGTGGGATCTGATCTTCAAGCCGGAAAACGCGGCCAAGCTGAAATCCTGCGGCATCAGCCTGCTCGACTCGCCAACCGAGATGATTCCGGTGGCGCTGCATTACCTGGGCCTGCCAACCGACAGCCAGAAGAAAGAAGACATCGACAAGGCTGAAGCGCTGATCATGAAGGTGCGTCCTTCGATCGCCTACTTCCACTCTTCCAAGTACATCTCCGACCTGGCCAACGGCAACATCTGCGTAGCCGTCGGTTACTCGGGTGACATCTACCAGGCCAAGTCCCGCGCGGCTGAAGCCGGTGACAAGGTGAAAGTCAGCTACAACATTCCGAAAGAAGGTGCGGGCAGCTTCTACGACATGGTCGCCATCCCTAAAGATGCCGAAAACGTCGAAGGCGCCTACAAGTTCATGACCTTCCTGCAGAAGCCGGAAATCATGGCTGAAATCACCAACGCCGTGCGCTTCCCGAACGGTAACGCCGCTGCAACGCCACTGGTTGATAAAGACATCACCAGCGATCCGGGCGTTTACCCACCGGCTGACGTACTGGCCAAGCTGTACGCGATCGCCGACTTGCCGGCCGCAACTCAGCGGATCATGACCCGCAGCTGGACCAAGATCAAATCCGGTAAATAAGCCGATTTGAAGCGATAACCGCTGGCCGTCGCCCTCGCGATGGCGGCCAGCGGATCAATTAAATGACAAAAGTTTTGCTGGAACGGTTTTTCGAGGGTAAGTTGCGCGCCGGTTTTGTTGCCGGGCAGCCACGGCTGTCATGCAGCGCGGGGCAACTTGGGCCCAACTAATTTAGAGGACCTCCACTTGCCTATTTTTTCTTCTTTGCGCAATGCCCTGCTGGCCACTGCCGGCCTGACGATTGCTGTCGGTGCCCAGGCCGCCGGTACGGTGCATATTTATAACTGGTCGGACTACATCGGCGAGACGACCCTGGCTGACTTCCAGAAAGCCACCGGGATCAAACCGGTTTACGACGTGTTCGACTCCAATGAAACCCTGGAAGGCAAACTGCTGGCCGGGCGTACCGGTTACGACGTGGTCGTGCCGTCGAACCACTTCCTCGGCAAGCAGATCAAGGCGGGCGCGTTCCAGAAGCTCGACCGCTCGCAACTGCCGAACTATTCGAATCTGGATCCGGCGCTGCTCAAGCGTCTGGAGCAGAACGATCCGGGCAACTTGTACGCCGTGCCGTACCTGTGGGGCACCAACGGCATCGGTTACAACGTCGATAAAGTGAAGGCTGTGCTGGGTGTCGACAAGATCGATTCCTGGGGCGTTTTGTTCGAACCAGAGAACATCAAGAAGCTGCAAAGCTGCGGCGTAGCGTTCCTCGATTCGGCGGATGAAATGATGCCGACCGTGCTCAACTACATGGGCCTGAACGCCAACAGCACCAATCCCAAGGACTACGAAAAAGCCACCGCCAAGCTGCTCGCGGTGCGTCCTTACGTGACCTATTTCCACTCCTCGAAATACATCGGCGACCTGGCCAACGGCGACATCTGCGTGGCCATCGGTTTCTCCGGCGATATTTTCCAGGCGAAGAACCGCGCAGCCGAAGCCAAGAAAGGCGTGAACATCGCCTACTCGGTGCCGAAAGAGGGCGGCGCGTTGTGGTTCGACATGCTGGCGATTCCGAAGGATTCGTCGAACGTGAAGGAGGCTCATGCCTTCATCAACTATTTGCTGAAACCTGAGGTAATTGCCCAGGTCAGTGATTACGTCGGTTACGCCAACCCTAACCCTGGGTCGGACAAACTGATGGAACAGTCCATCCGTACCGATGAGTCGGTGTACCCACCGCAGGCCGTTATCGACAAGGCCTACGTGTCGACCGAGTTGCCACCGAACATTCAGCGTCTGATGACCCGCAGCTGGACCAAGGTCAAGTCGGGGATGTAAGGCACACACTATCCTGGGTTCGCCTTGCGGGGCGGACTGCATTGTTTTTATCTGGGAGTTTCGTAAATGGCAGTTGCCTCCGGCGCCTATAAGAAAGCCCTCGAGGGCGACCAGACACCGAAACAGGTGTTGGTCAAAATCGACCGGGTCACGAAGAAGTTCGACGAGACGATTGCCGTGGACGATGTGTCCCTGGAAATCAAAAAGGGCGAAATCTTCGCTCTGCTCGGCGGATCGGGATCGGGCAAATCCACTCTGCTGCGGATGCTGGCAGGGTTCGAACGGCCCACGGAGGGGCGCATTTTCCTCGACGGCGTCGACATCACCGACATGCCGCCGTACGAACGTCCGATCAACATGATGTTCCAGTCGTACGCCTTGTTCCCGCACATGACCGTGGCGCAGAACATTGCCTTCGGCCTCAAGCAGGACAAGATTCCGGCGGCTGAAGTCGACGCCCGCGTGGCCGAAATGCTCAAGCTCGTGCAGATGAGCCAGTACGCCAAGCGCAAGCCGCATCAACTGTCCGGCGGTCAGCGTCAGCGTGTGGCACTGGCGCGTTCGCTGGCCAAACGGCCGAAGCTGCTGCTGCTCGACGAACCGATGGGCGCACTCGACAAGAAACTGCGTTCGCAAATGCAGCTGGAACTGGTCGAGATCATCGAGCGCGTCGGTGTGACGTGCGTGATGGTGACGCACGACCAGGAAGAGGCCATGACCATGGCCGAGCGCATCGCGATCATGCACCTGGGCTGGATCGCTCAGATCGGCAGCCCGATCGACATCTACGAAACCCCGACCAGCCGTCTGGTCTGCGAATTCATCGGTAACGTCAACATCTTCGAAGGCGAAGTGATCGACGACGCCGAAGGCCATGCGACCATCACCTGCAAAGACCTCGATCGGCAGATCTACGTCGGCCACGGCATCAGCACCTCGGTGCAGGACAAATCGGTGACTTACGCGATTCGTCCGGAGAAGCTGCTGGTCACCGCCGATCAACCGACCTGCGAGTACAACTGGTCGAGCGGCAAGGTGCACGACATCGCCTATCTGGGTGGTCACTCGGTGTTCTACGTCGAGTTGCCGAGCGGCAAACTGGTGCAGTCGTTCGTGGCCAACGCCGAACGCCGTGGCGCACGTCCGACCTGGGGTGATCAGGTTTACGTGTACTGGGAAGACGACAGCGGCGTGGTACTTCGCTCATGAACATGCGCAAATTCAAACGCCGCATCAACCGAATAATCCCCAGTGGCCGGCAACTGGTCATCGGGGTTCCGTTCATCTGGCTGTTCCTGTTCTTCATGTTGCCGTTCTTCATCGTTTTGAAGATCAGCTTCGCCGAAGCCGATGTGGCGATTCCGCCGTACACCGAGATCTACACCTTCGTTGAGCAGAAGCTGCAACTGCTGCTGAACCTGGGCAACTACGCGATGCTGGCGGGCGACGAGTTGTACATCGCCGCCTACCTCGGCTCGTTGAAGATGGCGCTGATCAGCACCGTCCTCTGCCTGTTGATCGGCTACCCGATGGCCTATGCCATCGCCACCGCCCGTAAAGAGATGCAAACGGTGCTGGTGCTGCTGATCATGATGCCGACCTGGACGGCGATCCTGATCCGCGTTTACGCGTGGATGGGCATTCTCAGCAACAACGGCCTGCTCAATGGTTTCCTGATGAGCATGGGCTTTATCGACGAGCCGCTGCAGATCCTCAACACCAACCTCGCGGTGTACATCGGTGTTGTCTATTCGTACCTGCCGTTCATGATCCTGCCGCTGTACGCCAACCTGGTGAAGCACGATCACAGCCTGCTGGAAGCCGCTTCCGACCTCGGTTCGAGCACCTTCAACAGCTTCTGGAAAATCACCATTCCGCTGTCCAAGAACGGGATTATTGCCGGCTGCATGCTGGTGTTCATCCCGGTGGTGGGCGAGTTCGTGATCCCGGAACTGCTCGGCGGCCCGGAAACCCTGATGATCGGTAAAGTGCTCTGGCAAGAGTTCTTCAACAACCGTGACTGGCCGGTGGCGTCCGCGCTGGCGGTGGTGATGCTGGCGATCCTGATTGTGCCGATCATTCTGTACAACCGCAGACAGGCCAAGGAAATGGAGGGTAAAGAATGAAGCGCATCCGTTTCTCCAGCCTGATGCTGGTCATCGGTCTGTTGTTCATCTACCTGCCGATGCTGATCCTGGTGATCTACTCGTTCAACGCCTCCAAACTGGTGACGGTATGGGGCGGCTGGTCGATCAAGTGGTACGTCGGCCTGCTCGACAACACCCAACTGATGGGCTCGGTGCTGCGCTCGCTGGAAATTGCCTGCTACACCGCGGTTGCCGCGGTGGCGCTGGGTACACTGGCCGCATTCGTGCTGACGCGCATCACCCGCTTCAAGGGCCGTACGCTGTTTGGCGGTTTGGTGACCGCGCCGTTGGTGATGCCGGAAGTAATCACCGGTCTGTCGCTGTTGCTGCTGTTCGTGGCCATGGCGCAGATGATCGGCTGGCCGCAGGAACGTGGCATCGTCACCATCTGGATCGCTCACACCACATTCTGTGCGGCGTATGTGGCGGTGGTGGTGTCGGCGCGTTTGCGTGAACTGGACCTGTCGATCGAAGAAGCGGCAATGGATCTGGGCGCGCGGCCGTGGAAGGTGTTCTTCCTGATCACCATCCCGATGATTGCGCCGTCGCTGGCGGCGGGCGGCATGATGTCGTTCGCGTTGTCGCTGGATGACCTGGTGCTGGCGAGCTTCGTCTCCGGCCCGGGTTCGACGACCCTGCCAATGGAAGTGTTCTCGGCGGTGCGCCTGGGCGTGAAGCCTGAGATCAACGCCGTGGCGAGTCTGATTCTGCTGGCGGTGTCGATCGTGACGTTCCTCGTCTGGTTCTTCAGCCGCCGTGCCGAAGAAGCGCGCAAGAAAGCCATCCAGCAAGCCATCGAAGAAAGCGCTGCCGATTCGTGGAAGCAACCGGACGTCCGCCGCGCGCCTGCGCCGGAAGCGGCTTAAGCCATATCCAGACATTGGCGATGAAGCCTTTGTGGCGAGGGGATTTATCCCCGTTGGACTGCGCAGCAGGCCCCTTCTTTTTTGAATCAAAAGAGGGGTCGCTTCGCAACCCAACGGGGATAAATCCCCTCGCCACAGGGGCCAGTTCCAAATTTGGTTCTAGGCCGTCCAAGGGGAATTGCGGATGACTTCGACGAAGTTCATCGGTTTGAACCCTGGCACCTGATCCTTCAGCACATCGGTCTTCACGTTGCCAAACGTGGTCTGCGGACGATGGCGCAAGCCGTCGGCGAACGCGCAGATGATGCATTCCTTGAAACCTTCCCCGCGTGGATGCGCATGCACCACCGCTTCGCGCTGCACGGTGCTGAACGCCGAGTAATCCATGCCCAGCACGTCCATCTCGACACCCGCCGTCACCAGCGCCACGGTCGGGCGCAAGTGTTTCGGCACGCCCGGTGTGGTGTGCAGGGCAATCGATAACCAGACTTGTTCGATGTCGTCATCGCTCAAACTGTACGGCTTGAGAAACGCCGCCGCCGCGTTGGCGCCGTCCACTTCAAAACGCTCGTCAGCGCTGCGATGACCTTCGACCAGACCGAGGTCGTGGAACATTGCGCCGACATAGAGCAGCTCTGGATCGTAGGCCAGTTGCTGGCGTTCACCACTCAGCGCGCCGAACAGAAATACCCGGCGTGAGTGGTGGTAAAGCAGATCGGATTCGATGTCGCGGATGTACTCGGTGGTGGCGCGGGCGAGGGCGCTGTCGGGAATTTTGATGCCGGCGATGGTCGTGCTCATGGTGCTTTCCTTTCTGAAAGCGCCGTCGTGGCGCTGATGGGGAAAGTCTGTTCCCGACGCTGCAAGCGAACAATCGGCGCATGGCTGCGATCCTTGCCAATCCACCTGCAAATCGTGCCAACTGCCCTTCACAGGTCGGAATGCCATCCATTGTGGCGAGGGGATTTATCCCCGTTCGGCTACGCAGCAGTCGTAAATCCAGCCATGAAGACTGCCTGACACAACGAGGTGTATGGTCTTGGGGCTGCTTCGCAACCCAACGGGGATAAATCCCCTCGCCACAGGGTTACAGGGGACTTCAAAAACATGAACAAAACCGTCGCCATCGTGGTGTTCGCAGGCGTGCAGTCGCTCGATGTCACCGGCCCCATGGATGTGTTCGCCGAGGCCAACCGCTTCCTCGCGCCGGAAGATCACTATCGGCTGGAAGTGATCGGCCTGGAAAAAACACCGATGGCCTGTTCCAACGGCTTGATCCTCAACGCCCATCGCCATTTCAGCGAAGCGCTGGACGCCTACGACCTGCTGCTGGTCGCCGGCGGGCCGCAACTGCCGTTCATGGATTTCGGTGCGACGTTCGACAGCTGGCTGCGTGAAGCCTGCGGTCGCGCTCAGCGTTTCGGCTCGATCTGTAACGGCGCTTTCATGCTCGCCCGCGCCGGGTTGCTGGAAGGGCGCACGGTGACCACGCACTGGAACGATGCCGAGGCTTTGGTGCAGTTGTGTCCATCGACGCAGGTTGACGCGGATCGTTTGTACGTCGAGGACGGCACGCTCTACACCTCGGCCGGGGTGACGGCGGGGATCGATTTGTCGCTGTATTTATTGGCACGTGATCACGGTGCTGAAGTGGCGCTCAGTGTGGCGAAGCGGCTGGTGGTGTTCACTCAGCGCTCGGGCGGGCAGTCGCAGTTCAGCCCGTTCCTCACGCCGCATGCGGAGCCGACGTCGGCAGTGGCGATGGTGCAGTTGTATGTGCTGGCCAATCTGACGGGTGATCTGACCATTGCCGATCTGGCCAACGCGGCGAACATGAGCGCGCGTAATTTCTCTCGGGTGTTTGCCCGGGAAGCGAAGGTGACGCCGGCGGAGTTTGTCGAGCGGGCGCGAGTGGATGCGGCGCGTGTGATGCTCGAAAGCACCACGGCGCCGTTGAAGACCGTGGCGTATCAGTGCGGGTTTCGCGATGCGCAGCATATGCGCGGGGTGTTTAATCGCAGGTTGGGCGTGACGCCGCAGCAGTTTCGGCTGAATTTTGCGGTGATGGTTTGAAGCCTTACGGTGCCGCTGATGGCCCTTTCGCGAGCAGGCTCGCTCCCACAGGAGTCCGCATTCCAAATGTGGGAGCGGGCTTGCTCGCGAAGAGGCCCTTCGAGACAACAAAGAACTACTGCGCAGCCCGCTTCGGCAAAAGCTTCAACGTATTGTGCGTATTCGCCGTCACCTCTTCCTCGCTGAAGTGCGCCTGCACATAAATCCCATCAACATACGCCTCAGCCTGATCGTCATAGTGGCTATCAAACGGCACACCACTCTGCCCAACCGGGTTAATCGTCAGCCCATGCGCCGGATCCGCAAAATCCACCAAGCGACGCGTCGACGGCCCATACGTCACTGGCCACGGCGCCGGGCCGATCTTCGCCGAAAGATTGTTTGGCACCTCATGACTGCCCGGCGCCGCAAACGGCCCGACGTTGAAAATCCGATCCAGCGGCTTCTGCTGCCCCAACGGATGGCCATGCGTGAGCGTGTGCGCCGCGCCCCATTTCCACTCGGCAGTGTTGTCGCCGAGGGTCAACTTCAAGTGCTGCATGCTCGCCTGCCACGCCGTGCGCACAACATCAGCGCGAGTCTCTTTGGCCGGCGTGTTGCGGTTATCCCACCAAGGCGAATCAGCGTTCGCCGCCAGTCGTGGCAGCGCCGAATCGATCACCCGCGTCGACAACAGCGTGTCGAAAAACTCATTGCCCAATTCATCACGCATCGCCGCATCGGCGAGGTCGTAGAGGAACTGGGTAAACACCGTCGCACTCACCGAATCCAGCGGATAGTCACCCGGCCACTGCGCCAGTTGCTCGACCAGTTTCAGCTGCGCCGGGTCGCTCACCACTTCACGCAGTACCGGCAGCAAAGGCGCCAACACGCGCGGGCCGTAACCGGTCGCGGTGCCGAGTTGCAGCTTCTGGTTGGCCTCGTTCGTCCACTTGATGTTCTTGTCGCTGAGCTGACGATTGAGTTGCTGACCACGGTCGGCGAGGTTGTAGTAACCGGGAATCTCCATGCCGGTCGGCGACAGCGGCTGGAAGTTGGCCGAGACGATGTAGCCGCGCGCCGGGTTTTCTTCCTGCGGGTTGGCGCTGAACGGGTAGTAACCGTCCTTGTCCGCCTGATTGGTGCTGCCGTCGAGAATGAATTCCGGCCTTACCCCGGCCGGGCGCTTGGGCAGCAACGCCGACGCCCACCAGGCGATATCACCCTTGGCGTTGGCGTAAACCAGGTTCAGCCCCGGCGCCTGCACTTTTGCGGCAGCCGCGCGGGCCTTGGCCAACGTGTCGGCGCGGTTGAGCTGATAGAAACCTTCGAGGATCGGGTTCGGCGTTTCGAGGAACGCCCACCACATCGCAATCGGCGTCTTGCCCGCTGCAGTGCCGAGCGCGTCGTTGACGATCGGGCCGTGGGGCGATTGGCGCAGGGTGAGGGTCACCGGCGATTGGCCCTTCACATTGATCTGCTGTTCGCTGACGACCATGTCCGTCCACTGGCCGCGATACCAGACCTGATTGGCATTGTCCGGATTGACCTTCTCGGCGATCAGATCCAGATCGTCATTCTGGAACATGGTCAGGCTCCAGCCGAAATCGAGGTTGTGCCCCAGAAACGCAAACGGCACCAGCGCCTGATGATGGCCGTACAGCTCAAAACCCGGCGCCGACAATTGCGCCTCGTACCACACCGACGGCACCGAGAAACGAATGTGCGGGTCTCCGGCCAGCAGCGGTTTGCCGCTCTGGCTGCGGCTGCCGGCAATCACCCAGGCGTTGCTGCCTTCGAACTGCGGCAAGCCGTTGTCGATCAGTGCTTGTTCGCTGAGACGGGCGAGGGCGTTGAGGTCTTTCCAGTCGCCAGCCGCGAGAGCCGGCGTCGATGTGCTGTGGCCTTTGGCGAGCACGCCTTTGGGCTGCCAGTCGAGATCGAAGACGTTGAGGTAATCAGCGCCGAGTTGATCGCGCACATAGGTCAGCAGCGGCTCGGTGCGAAACGCGGCGGCAAAGCTGTAAGCCATGTAACCGGCGACGCTGATGCTGTCCTCAGCAGTGAACGGCCGTTTCGGGATGCCCAGCACGTCGAACTCGATCGGCGCGGCGTGGGTGTCCTGATACTGGTTGATGCCATCCAGATAGGCTTGCAGGGCCTTCCACGACGGCGACTGTTTATCGAGGCTGGCGACATAACTGGCAGCGCGCTCACGGATGCGCAGGCTGCGGAACAGCTTGTCGGTGTCGAGCAGTTTTGGCCCGAGCACCTCGGCCAGTTCACCACGGGCGAGGCGGCGCATGGCTTCCATCTGGAACAGACGATCCTGCGCATGCACATAACCGAGGGCGCGGTAGAGGTCGGTTTCATTTTCGGCGCGGATGTGCGGCACGCCGCGCTCGTCGTAGCGCACGGTCACCGAACCCTGCAGGTTGCGCAGTTCGACCTGACCCTGTCGCGTCGGTTGTTTGCTGTAGACATACCAGCCGGCGCCGGCGAGCAGCACAACGATGAGCAGGGCCAGTACGGTGAACACGCGCTTCATGGTGACTCCTTGTGCTTGCGGGATTGCCGCCCGTCGGGCTGCAAACAATTAGCACAGTCCATCTGTGCCGTGCAGTGCTGTCCTCGAAAAGTCCGGAATGCCTTACTGCGCTTCCACCGGCCACGGGCAATAACAGCCGACCGCCAAAGTGTGCGTGGCATTCACCGGGCGATCGTCGGTCAGCGCGTTGAGGATCGGTTCGATAAAACTGTTGCTGGAGTTGCAGGTCAGGCCTTCGCTGTACGGGCCGAAATACGCCAGTTTGCCGCTGCGATCCCAGATCGCCACGGCCGGGCTGGCGGGCACCTGTTCGGAGCCGGGCAAGATCGTGAGGGTTTTCAGGCTGCTGAGCGTGGCGGGTAACTGGCCGTGGCTGCCGGCTCTCTGCACGGCAAAGAACTCGACGCCCTTGGCGCTGAATTGCTCGACCATCTCGGTCAGGTGCTGTTGATTGCCGACGTTGCACGGGCAGGCCGGATCCCAGAAATGCACCAGACGGATCGGCCCGGGCCCGGCGAGATCAGCGGGCAGGCGCAGCGGATCACCGGAAAACACCGCGGTGTGTTCGCTGAACGCGCGCAGGTAACGACCCTGAAACCAGTCGTACGCCGCCCACAGCACCCCGGCACAAATAAGCGCGAGCAGGCTGGCAAACAGTGCGGTGCGGTAGGGCGAACGCATGGTTTTCGATCCCAAAGAGGTGGGCTAGCTTGCCATGCTTGCCCCGACAGATGAATATCGCAGGCCGATAAAGTCTGTTTACCGTTTTGGAATCTCTGCATGCCTGCCACTTTCGACCCCGATCAAATACGCGCCAGCCTCAAGCCGTTGGCTGAGTGGCAGCCGTTGTCGGAGGAGGCCAAGGCGTATCAGCGCTTCTATCAGACTGACTTTCCCGAGCGCGATTTGTGGTGCGGCATGGGCCGTTTCGAAGTCGATGGCTACGAACTGGTCAGCCATTGCTGGTGGCCGGAGAAGGTCAAGGCGACGCTGTTTCTGCTGCACGGTTTTTACGATCACGTCGGGCTCTATCGGCATGTGATCGAGTGGGCGCTGGATCAGGATTTTGCCGTGATCGCCTGCGACTTGCCGGGCCATGGTCTGTCGAGCGGGCCGCGCGCGAGCATCCGCGACTTCTCCGAATATCAGGACACCCTGCAAGCGTTGTTCGCCGAAGCGCGTTCGATTGCACTGCCTGAGCCGTGGCATTTGTGCGGGCAGAGTACCGGCGGCGCGATTGTGGTTGATCATTTGCTTAACCATGGCGAAACCAGTCCGGCGCAGGGCCAGGTGATTTTGTTGTCGCCGCTGGTGCGACCACGGGCGTGGGGTTGGTCGCAGCTGAGTTATTACGTGTTGAGGCCTTTTGTTCGAGGCATCGCGCGGCGTTTCAGCGAGAACTCGAATGACCCGGATTTTCTGCCGTTTCTGCTGAAAGATCCGTTGCAGCCAAAACGCTTGCCGACGGCGTGGGTCGGGGCGTTGTCACGCTGGATTGTGCGCGTTGAACACGCGAAAAAAAGTCCGCGACGGCCGCTGATCATTCAGGGGCAGGCGGACATGACGGTGGACTGGCAGCACAATTTGCAGGTGTTGAAGTGGAAGTTTGATCGGCCGCAGATTCTGCTGCTGGCGGAGGCGCGGCATCATCTGGCGAATGAGACGGTGGAGATGCGCGAGGAGTATTTCGAGTTTCTGAGCAAGCGGATCAGGGGGCGGAATCTGTAGTGGATTTTAGGGCCTCTTCGCGAGCAAGCCCGCTCCCACATTGGATTTTCAGTAGACGCAAAATTTGTGAACATCCCGAATCCCCTGTGGGAGCGGGCTTGCTCGCGAAGGCGGCCTATCAGGCGCTAAAGATCACTGCCCAACCGCCAACCCCGCCCGAATCGCCGCCAGCGCCGCCTGATAATAAGCCTTGCCCTCAGCCGATTCGGCGAACGTCGCAAACTCTTCCAGCTCTTCATCCGACAGATCGCGATAAACGTAAAGCAGCGTGTTGTTCATGTCCGCGCCAATCTGATCCATCAGGCGCTGACGCTGACCGTTCAACATGCTCTGCGCTTGACCACCGCCAAGCAATCCCGGAATCATCGAACTCAAACTGTCTGCCGCGACGCCGGCAATCGCCAGGCTCACTTCGGCGCCCGCTTCACGCGCGGGCAAGGCTTGAGCGAGGTGGCCGATGATCAGCAGACGGCTGTCGCTGACCTGCATCTTCGGCAGACCCTTGGCGTTTTTCGCCAGTTGATCGCGGCGGGTCGCGAGCAATTCAGCGGCGACGATTTTTTTGCCCAGTGGCGATTGAAAGAAGGTCAGCGCCGGTTTCGGGTCGGCGAGGTTCTGCCGCAGTTGCGCTTCGGCGCGTTGATCCACGGCCTGCGGGGCAAAACGCTGATTGCTGTTGTTCAGCAGCGCTTGAAACACGGCGGGCGGCAGGCTGTTTTGATAGCGCTGCTGGGCGGCCGTCAGGGCGTCGTTGAAGTGCGCGCGTTGTTCTGGCCAGCCGGCGACCTTGTACAACTGATCGTGGCCGTCCGCCCAGGCGGGCAAAACACAGAACATCAACAGTGAAAAAAGCAAACGGCGCATAGGGACTCCTGTCAGCAGCGGACTATTCTCCGTGCGGTGCCGGTACTTGTCGAGAATTCGTATCAAGCCGCTGCGTGGCTCTGTCGGATTTTTCGCCGGCGGCATACTATGCGCGCCATGCAAATATCCTCTGAACACCCGCTGCTGTTACGCATTGTCGACGACCTGGCCGATCACGGCTGGTCACAGCAGAACATTTTCCTGCCCGCCGGTTTGACCCGCGAGTTGGCGGCCGAGTGCCGTAAACGCGAGGCCGAAGGTGAACTGGCGCCGGCAGCGGTGGGGCGTGGGCCGTTTTCAGAGATTCGCGAGGGGATTCGTGGCGACCATATCCAGTGGATCGACCCCGGCCAGGCCGAGTCCAGTGACCGTTACCTGAATCTGATGGAGAGCCTGCGCGAGGCGCTCAATCGTGGCTTGTTCCTTGGCCTCGAAGATTTTGAATGCCATTTCGCCCTGTATCCGCCCGGTGCGTTTTATCGCCGGCACGTCGACCGTTTTCGCGATGACGACAAGCGCATGGTCTCGGTGGTGGTTTACCTCAACGACGCCTGGCTGCCGGAGGACGGTGGGCAGTTGCGCATGTACCTGAACGATGAACGCGTGCACGACGTGCAACCTACCGGCGGTTGTCTGGTGGTGTTTCTTTCTGACGAAGTGCCGCACGAAGTGCTGCCGGCGAACCGTGAACGTTTGTCGCTGACCGGCTGGTTCCGCCGCCGTGGCAACGAGCCGTTCTGATGGAAAAGATTCTGGTCAGCCGCTGCCTGCTGGGCCATCGCGTGCGTTACGACGGTGGCGCGAGCGGGCCGTTTGATTTGCTCGAGCAGTGGATTGCCGAAGGGCGCGTGGTGCCGTTGTGTCCGGAAGTGGCGGGCGGTTTGCCGACGCCACGGGCGGCAGCGGAGATTCCCGGAGGGCAGGGCGCTGAGGTGCTGGATGGAACTGCTGCGGTGATCACCACCGAGGGCGAGGATGTCAGTGCGCAGTTTCTCGATGGTGCGCGGCAGGCGTTGGCGTTGGTGCAGAAACACGGCATCCGTGTGGCAGTGCTGAAAGCCAACAGTCCATCCTGTGGAAACCTGCTGACTTATGACGGGACGTTCAGTGGGGTGAAAGTCACTGGCGAAGGCGTAACCGCTGCACTGCTCAAGCGCCATGGCGTGCAGGTTTTCAGCGAACTTGAATTGGCTGAGACGGCGGTGGCTTTGGCTGCTTTGAACTGATCCGAAATCGTTGCCCTCACCCCAGCCCTCTCCCGGAGGGAGAGGGGGCCGACCGAGTTGTTCAGCGTCTTACATCGACCTGAAAGACCTTATCGACTATGGATTCGACACAGCCATGGCCGATCGATTATTGAGTCGACAAAGCAATGATCAGACGATTTTGGATTCGGCGAGGCAGTTTCAGGTCGGCGTACCTCTAGAGCATCCCCAGATTAGTCCCCTCTCCCTTTGGGAGAGGGTTAGGGTGAGGGGCTTTTAAGGCTTCAACCACTTCTCGGTCAGCGCCGCCAAGCGTCCATCCGCCCTGATCCGCTGCATCGCGCTCTCAAGGCTGGCGTGAAACGCCGGGTTACCCTTCTGAAACGGTATCGCCAATTCCACCGGCGCGCTCGCCTTCGGTTTGGCATCCGTCAACGCCTGCACCAGCACCATCGGTTGCGGCTGTGCCGGTTCATCCTTCTTCGCCAGCATCTGCGCCTCGACCTTGCCATAAGGCTCTACGTCGAAACGATCCTTGAGTTCGGCGGTCAGTGCTATGTGGTTGAGCGCAACGTCGTATTTGCCGCTTTCAACGCCCTGGTACAGGTCGGCTTCGTCGGTGACGATGAAGTCGGCGCGCACATCCAGCTCGTTGGCGAGCATTTGCCCCAGCTCGACCTCGAACCCCGTGAGTTTGTCGCCATCGTCCTTGTAATTGAAGGGCGGTGTATTAGCCTCAAGGGCTATGCGCAGCTCACCGCGATCATTGACGTCATCTATAAGTTCGGCGTGAGCCAACGGGCTCAGAAGGGGTAGCAGGCAGATCAGGCCAGGCAGAAAACGCATGGTCACTCCTTTGAAATCATTATCGCGATGCTCTGATTCAGGCTCGCTTTGCTATGGTTGTCGAGTGCCTTCGACAACGAATGGTCATGAAGTTGTCATGACCGTGCGGATTTTACGGAAAAACTGGAGAAGAAAATGAAAAGCTTTATGTCACGTGCAGCATTGGCCGGTGTGCTGATGGGTGTTTCGGTGCTGGCCAGTGCTGCCACCCCTGCGCCAAAAGGTGCCGAAGTGTTCATCGTTTCTCCCGAGGACGGGGCCACGGTTTCCCAGCAGTTCAAGGTCAAGTTCGGTACCAAGGACGTCGCGCTGGCACCGGCCGGTGACGTCACCGCCAACACCGGTCACCACCATCTGCTGATCGACGCCAAGGAAATCGTTCCGGCCGGCGCTGTGGTGCCGACTGACGCCAACCACATGCACTTCGGCAAGGCGCAGACCTTTGCTGAAATCAAACTGGCCCCGGGCAAGCACACCTTGCAACTGGAGCTGGGTGACAAGAATCACATGGCGTTCGACCCGCCAATCGTCTCGAAGAAAATCACCATCAACGTCGAATAAAAAAGGGAGCCCTTTCGGGGCTCCCTTTTTTTATCAGCGGCGAGTTGCGAGCTACGAGCTTCAAGCAAAAGCTAAGCGAACATCACTTGTCGCTTGTCGCTCGCGGCTTGTAGCTGTTCTCAGAAAAGAACGCGGCTACGGATAGTGCCGTTGATGTGCTGCAGCTTCTCTTGCGCCAGATCCGAGTACTCGGCGTCGACGTCGATCACCACGTAGCCAACCTTCTCGTTGGTCTGCAGGAACTGACCGGAGATGTTGATGCCGTTTTCGGCGAA
>NZ_JBIVJB010000063.1:18185-28211 GCF_044750025.1 Pseudomonas sp. NPDC088885
CTCGTGGATGTGCAGCAGGCGGTGCTTGCCAGGGTGAGCCGGCAGGGCCACTTCCGGGAAGTTGACCGACGAAACCGACGTACCGTTGTCGCTGTACTTGACCAGTTTCTCTGCCACTTCCAGACCGATGTTGGCTTGCGCTTCGGCGGTCGAGCCGCCGATGTGCGGGGTCAGGATCACGTTGTCGAGGCCACGCAGCGGGCTTTCGAACTCTTCGTCGTTGGAGCGTGGCTCCACCGGGAACACGTCGATGGCTGCGCCGATCAGGTGCTTGTCCTTGATCGCGTCCGCCAGGGCGTCCAGCTCGACCACGGTACCGCGCGCCGCGTTGATCAGGATGCCGCCCTTCTTGATGGCGCGGATTTCCTTCTCGCCGATCATCCACTGGGTCGCAGCGGTTTCCGGAACGTGCAGGGTAACGATGTCGGACATGCCCAGCAGCTCGGTCAGGTTACCGACCTGAGTGGCGTTGCCCAGCGGCAGCTTGGTCACGGTGTCGTAGAAATACACCTGCATGCCCAGGCCTTCAGCCAGAACCGACAGCTGAGTACCGATCGAGCCGTAGCCGACGATGCCGAGTTTCTTGCCACGGATCTCGAAGGAGTTGGCTGCGGATTTGATCCAGCCGCCACGGTGGCAGGAAGCGTTTTTCTCCGGGATGCCGCGCAGCAGCAGGATCGCTTCGGCCAGCACCAGCTCGGCAACGGAGCGGGTATTGGAGTACGGCGCGTTGAACACGGCAATACCGCGCTCGCGGGCAGCACTCAGGTCAACCTGGTTGGTGCCGATGCAGAAACAGCCGACCGCTACCAGTTTCTTCGCGTGATCGAAGATCTCTTCGGTCAGTTGCGTGCGCGAACGAATGCCGATGAAGTGAGCGTCAGCAATCTTTTCCTTGAGCTGGGCTTCCGGCAGAGAACCGGTGAGGTACTCAATGCTGGTGTAGCCCGCCGCCTTGAGGACGTCGACAGCCGATTGGTGGACGCCTTCGAGAAGAAGGAACTTGATCTTGCTCTTATCGAGAGAAGTCTTGCTCATCTGCGTAAACCTGTATCCCGGAGAAAAATGGCAGGAAATGGTCAACAGACGCTGACCCGGACGACAAGAATGTCGTCTCCGCGGATCTGGCCTTAGGCACTGTCCTGCGGGGTCGATATGCTAGCATAGCCTCCCCGCTAAACACTCATTCCTGCGACGTGAAGCGTTCTCAGGATGACCATGAATTGTTCGAGAGTTCTGTCGATGACCAATCCTGCCCTGATTGATGAACTGAAGACCCTGGTTGAGCCTGGCAAAGTCCTCACCGACGCCGACTCCCTGAATGCGTACGGCAAGGATTGGACCAAGCACTTCGCCCCGGCGCCGAGCGCTATCGTGTTTCCCAAGACCATTGAGCAGGTGCAGGCGGTTGTCCGTTGGGCCAATCAACACAAGGTCGCGCTGGTGCCATCGGGCGGGCGCACCGGGCTTTCCGCCGCTGCCGTGGCGGCGAATGGCGAAGTGGTCGTCTCGTTCGATTACATGAATCAGATTCTCGACGTGAACCTCACTGACCGCACCGCCGTTTGTCAGCCGGGCGTGGTCACCGAGCATTTGCAGAACGTCGCCGAAGAAAAAGGCCTGTATTACCCGGTTGACTTCGCCTCGGCAGGTTCCAGCCAGATTGGCGGCAACATCGGCACCAATGCCGGCGGGATCAAGGTGATTCGCTACGGCATGACCCGCAACTGGGTCGCCGGCATGAAAGTCGTCACCGGCAAGGGCGACGTGCTGGAACTGAACAAAGACCTGATCAAGAACGCCACTGGTTACGACCTGCGCCAGCTGTTCATCGGCGCTGAAGGCACGCTGGGTTTCGTCGTTGAAGCGACCATGCGCCTCGATCGCGCACCGAAAAACCTCACCGCGATGGTGCTCGGCACCGCCGATTTCGACTCGATCATGCCGGTGCTGCACGCCTTCCAGGGCAAACTCGACCTGACCGCGTTCGAATTCTTCTCCGACAAAGCCCTGGCGAAAGTCATGGGTCGTGGCGACGTACCGGCGCCGTTTGAAACCGATTGCCCGTTCTACGCGTTGCTGGAATTCGAAGCGACCACCGAAGAAGTGGCCAACAGCGCATTGGAAACCTTTGAGCATTGCGTCGAGCAGGGCTGGGTGCTGGACGGCGTGATGAGCCAGAGCGAAACCCAACTGCAAAACCTGTGGAAGCTGCGCGAGTACATCTCCGAAACCATCTCGCACTGGACGCCGTACAAAAACGACATCTCGGTCACCGTGTCGAAAGTGCCGGCATTTCTGAAGGAAATCGACGCGATCGTCGGCGAACACTATCCGGATTTCGAAATCGTCTGGTTCGGCCACATCGGCGACGGCAACCTGCATTTGAACATCCTCAAGCCGGATAACCTAAGCAAGGATGAGTTCTTCGCCAAGTGCGCGACCGTCAACAAGTGGGTGTTCGAAACCGTCGAGAAGTACAACGGTTCGATCTCCGCCGAACACGGCGTCGGCATGACCAAACGTGATTACTTGACCTACAGCCGCTCGCCGGTTGAGATCGAGTACATGAAAGCGGTAAAAGCGGTGTTCGACCCGAACGGCATCATGAACCCGGGCAAGATCTTCGCGGTTTGATCTGTAATCTTTGATGAATCAATGAAGGCAGGAGTCGGTAAATGAGCTATCAGCACCAGTACGTCGACGGCACGCGCATCCACTTCCCGATCGGGAAAGTCGTGTGCATTGGCCGTAATTACGCCGAACACGCCAAGGAACTGGACAACCCGGTGCCTACCGAGCCGTTGCTGTTCATCAAGCCGGGCAGTTGCGTGGTTGAGCTGGAAGGCGGTTTCGCCATTCCGACCGAGCGCGGTTCGGTGCACTACGAAGCGGAAATCGCCGTGTTGATCGGCAAGCCGTTGTCGACCAAGCCGAGCCGTGAAGAAGTGCTGGATGCGATCTCCGGTTTCGCCCCGGCGCTGGATCTGACCCTGCGCGACAAGCAGGCCGAGCTGAAAGCCAAGGGTCTGCCGTGGGAAATCGCCAAGTCGTTCGACGGCGCGGCAGTGATTGCTCCGTTCGTGGTCGGCAGCACGTTTGCTGACCTGACCGACATCGGCATTCGCCTGACCATCAACGGTGAAGTCCGCCAGGACGGTAATAGCAGTGCGATGCTCAACCCGATCGTGCCGATGATCCAGCACATGGCCGGCTGCTTCTCGCTGCAGGCGGGTGACGTGATCCTCACTGGTACGCCAGTGGGCGTCGGCCCGCTGAACGTCGGCGACGACATCGTCCTCGAACTGGTCGGCGCGAGCAGCTTTAACAGCAGCGTGCGCTAACCCGCCATTTCCTGATGGTGTGAGCTTTTGTGGCGAGGGGATTTATCCCCGTTGGACTGCGCAGCAGGCCCAAGATCTTTGGGGCCGCTGCGCGACCCAACGGGGATAAATCCCCTCGCCACAGAGGCCTGGCCGGTATTTTTGTGTCTTGG
The DNA here is from genome assembly GCF_044750025.1 of Pseudomonas sp. NPDC088885. Taxonomy (NCBI): domain Bacteria; kingdom Pseudomonadati; phylum Pseudomonadota; class Gammaproteobacteria; order Pseudomonadales; family Pseudomonadaceae; genus Pseudomonas; species Pseudomonas sp. NPDC088885. The sequence continues at coordinate 21,682 of NZ_JBIVJB010000063.1, forward strand.
CCCACAAACCCACAGGGCAATCCCGCCATTTGCCGTTTTTTTCACATCCTGTCTGGATAATTTCCGCAATTCTGGCGTCTGAGCCGGCCTCTTTGTGCTATTACCCATAGCCTGAATTTTCGGAACGCGTCCCTCGATGTCATCTCAAACTCAGCTCAAATCCGCCCGCCGTTCACGTTTTGCCCTGCGTTGGTATACCTGGCTGGCGCTGGCCCTTGCCGCCGCCTATGGCCTGGCGTTCGCCATGCATTGGGATGACCGTGGCGTGCTGTGGGTGCTGGAGCGTTTCGAGAGCCCGACCGAGCAAAAGGAAAGCGTCTGGTTGCCGGACTACCACGCAGTGATAGACGCGAAGTTGCTGCCGGGCATGGAGAAAGACGAAGCCTCCGATCTGTCCTATAACCCGCAGACCAAAACCCTGTTTTCGGTAATGGGCAAAAATCCATTCCTCGCCGAGCTGAGCCTGCAAGGTGACGTCCTGCGCAAAATGCCGCTCAAGGGCTGGAGCAATCCAGAAGGCCTGACCGTGATGGAAAACGGCCTGATGGCCATCGTCGATGAGCGCGAGCACATACTCTCCATCGTCAAAGTCGACGCCGACACCCGCGAACTGAACATCGCCGATTTCCCCAAATACGACCTCGGCCCGTCGAAAGACCAGAACAAAGCCTTCGAAGCGATTGCCTGGGATCCGCGCAATCAGCAACTGCTGCTGGGCGAAGAGCGGCCACCGGCGCTGTTCACCTGGAAAAGCGACGGCACCCAGACGCTGACGGGCGACAAGCAAAAACTCGCCAGCGATGAGCTGGACATCCGCAACCTCTCGGCGCTGGCGGTGGATCCGCGCACCGGCCACACATTGGTGCTGTCCGCTGATTCGCACTTGTTGCTGGAGCTGGATGAGAAGGGCGATCAAGTCAGCTTCATGACCTTGCTCGGCGGTTTCAACGGCATCAAGAAAACCATCCCGCGCGCCGAAGGCGTAACCATGGACGAGGCGGGCACGCTGTACATGGTCAGTGAGCCGAACCTGTTCTACCGCTTCGAAAAACAGAAATAACGGCCTCATCGAATCCTGTAGGAGCTGCCGAAGGTTCGGGCCGCGTTCGGACGATCTTTTGACTGTCGGACGCAGAGCGTCCCCGGCGGCATTCCCACGCAGAGCGTGGGAACGATCAAATACAGGGTTGTCTTGTGGTTTGAGGCAAGTGGCCATTAAGCTTCAGTTCAGACGGGCGTGATATTTCATCCGCCTGTTTTGATTCCGAGCCCGCCCGAATGCGTCGACTTGCCCGTCCCAAACCTCTGGTCATCATCGTCTCGGTGATTGCCCTGATCGCGTTGATTGCGATCGGCCAATACCTGCGCCTGTTCGAGCGTGCCTGGTTCAACCTGCACACCCTATGGCAACCGCAGAGCACTGAATCCATTGGTCTGGATCAATACCGTGTGGAGATTGAAGCACGAGTTATCGACGGTCTGGACGACGATGTGTCAGCGCTGACCTTCGATCCGGTGCGCAAAAGCCTGTTCACCGTGACCAACAAAAATGCCGAGCTGGTTGAGCTGTCGCTGGAAGGCAAGATCCTGCGGCGCATCTCGCTGATCGGCTTTGGCGATGCGGAGGCTGTCGAGTTCATCAGCGCCGACACCTACGTGATCACCGACGAGCGTGAGCAGCGGCTGATCAAGATTCATCTGGAAGAAGGCACCACGTTCCTCGATGCGGCGGATGCCGAGCAGATGACCCTCGGCGTGCACATGAGCGGCAACAAGGGGTTTGAAGGTCTGGCTTACGACTCGGTGGGCAAGCGCCTGTTCGTGGCGAAAGAGCGCGATCCGATGCTGATCTACGAAGTGCATGGTTTTCCGCACTTCAACCCGGAAAAATCCTACGCGGTGCACGTGATCAACAACCCCAAGCGCGATGCCGGGATGTTTGTGCGTGATCTTTCCAGTCTGCAGTACGACGAACGCAGCGGCCATTTACTGGCACTGTCGGATGAGTCGCGGTTGATTCTGGAACTGGATGTCGATGGGCGGCCGTTGAGCACGATGTCCATCAGTGGCGGGCGTCAGGGTTTGAAGAAAACCGTGCCGCAGGCGGAAGGCATTGCGATGGACGACGATGGCACGCTGTACATGGTGAGCGAGCCGAACCTGTTTTACGTCTTCAAAAAACCGGCATCCCACTAACGGTCACCCTGAAAACCAATGTGGGAGCGGGCTTGCTCGCGAAGGCGTCAGGTCAGTCGACATCTACTTTGACTGATCCACCGCATTCGCGAGCAAGCCCGCTCCCACATTTTTGACTTCCATCCGCCCACAAAATCGTGGGCGGGCTGATTACTCAGCTTTAAGGGTTTTCACGCCCTCAGATGTACCCAGCAACAACAAATCAGCCGGACGTGCCGCGAACAAGCCGTTAGTCACCACGCCAACAATTGCATTGATCTGCGCTTCCAGCTCCACCGGGTTGGTGATCTGCAGGTTGAACACATCCAGAATGATGTTGCCGTTGTCGGTCAATACACCTTCGCGGTACACCGGGTCGCCGCCCAGTTTCACCAGTTGGCGGGCAACGTGGCTGCGGGCCATCGGGATCACTTCGACTGGCAGCGGGAATTCACCCAGCACTGGCACTAGTTTGCTGGCGTCGGCGATGCAGATGAAGGTCTTGGCCACGGCCGCAACGATCTTCTCGCGGGTCAGAGCTGCGCCGCCGCCCTTGATCAGGTTCAGGTGCGCGTCGCTTTCATCGGCGCCGTCGACGTAGAACTCCAGATCGCTGACGGTGTTCAGCTCATACACCGGAATCCCGTGGCCCTTGAGGCGCGCGGCGGTGGCTTCGGAACTGGCAACCGCGCCATCGAATGCGCCCTTGTGCTGGGCCAGGGCGTCGATGAAGCAGTTGGCGGTGGAGCCGGTGCCGACCCCAACGATGCTCTTGTCGTCGAGTTTCGGAAGGATGAAGTCGACGGCGGCCTGAGCCACTGCCTGTTTGAGTTGATCCTGGGTCATGCGGGCTCCGGAAGCGGGCAAGGTGAGAACGGAAAGGCCGGCATTATAGGCTTCGCGGCGGTGCAGGGGGAAACACCCTGTGGTGAGGGGATTTATCCCCGACCGGCGACGCAGTCGTCGTAAAACCTGAAAACGCGGTATCTCTGAAAAAATGCCGGGGAGCGCTTCGCACTCCAACGGGGATAAATCCCCTCGCCACAATGGTGCTCACTCAAGAATGGGTTTCCAGACCTTGAAACCACCTGTTTAGTGTGGTCGCCCAGGCAAAAGCCGGGTTAGACTCCTTGGCCCTGCCCAACCCGCTCAGTGATGCTTTCCGATGCTCGAACAGTACGTCAAAAAGATCCTCACCTCGCGCGTTTATGACGTTGCCGTAGAAACCCCGCTGCAGAACGCTCGCCAGCTCTCCGAGCGGCTGGGCAATGACATTTGGCTCAAGCGCGAAGACTTGCAGCCGGTGTTCTCGTTCAAGATTCGCGGCGCCTACAACAAGTTGACTCAGTTGACCGAAGAAGAGCGCGCCCGTGGCGTGGTCACCGCGTCGGCGGGCAACCATGCGCAGGGCCTGGCCCTGGCGGCGAAAGTGCTGGGCGTAAAAGCGACCATCGTCATGCCTAAGACCACTCCGGAAATAAAGGTCGAAGGCGTGCGTTCGCGTGGCGGAAAAGTGGTACTGCACGGTGATTCGTTCCCGGAAGCCCTGGCCTACTCGCTGAAACTGGTCGATGAAAAAGGCTACGTCTACATTCACCCGTACGACGATCCGCACACCATCGCCGGGCAGGGCACCGTGGCGATGGAGATTCTGCGCCAGCACCCGCAGCCGCTGGACGCGATTTTTGTCCCGGTTGGTGGCGGCGGTCTGATCGCCGGTATCGCCGCGTACGTGAAATACCTGCGCCCGGACATCAAAGTCATCGGCGTCGAGCCAGACGACTCCAACTGCCTGCAAGCCGCGATGGCTGCCGGCGAGCGTGTGGTGTTGCCGACCGTGGGCATCTTTGCCGACGGCGTGGCGGTGGCGCAGATCGGCCAGCACACCTTCGACATCTGCAAAGACTACGTTGATGAAGTGATCACCGTCAGCACTGACGAGATCTGTGCGGCAATCAAGGATATCTACGACGATACCCGCTCGATCACCGAACCTGCCGGCGCCTTGGGCGTAGCCGGGATCAAGAAGTACGTCGAGCAGCGCGGTGTCAGCGGCCAGACCTTCGTCGCCATCGACTCCGGCGCCAACGTCAACTTCGACCGCTTGCGCCACGTCGCCGAGCGCGCTGAACTGGGTGAAGGCCGCGAAGCAATCATCGCCGTGACCATCCCCGAGAAGGCCGGCAGCTTCAAAAACTTCTGCGAAGCCATCGGCAAGCGCCAGATCACCGAATTCAACTACCGCTACAACACCGGCAGCGAAGCGCACATCTTCGTTGGCGTGCAGACCCATCCCGAAAACGATCCGCGCAGCGCACTGCTGGCAAGCCTGACCGAGCAGGGTTTCCCGGTCACTGATCTGACCGACAACGAACTGGCCAAGCTGCACATCCGCCACATGGTCGGCGGGCACGCGGCGCACGTGATTGATGAAGTGGTGTTCCGCTTCGAATTCCCGGAGCGTCCGGGGGCACTGTTCAACTTCCTTAATAAGCTTGGCGGGCGCTGGAACATCTCGATGTTCCACTACCGCAACCACGGCGCTGCTGATGGCCGCGTGGTCGCAGGCCTGCAAGTGCCGCACGACGAGCGCCATCTGGTGCCGGCAGCGCTGGAAGAGATTGGTTACCCATACTGGGATGAAAGCGAGAACCCGGCCTATCAGCTGTTTCTTGGCTGAGCGGCTACGCTGATGGGCAAGCAATAAGGAATTTTGACAATGGAAACGTTAACGGCCCTGAAGATGGCTCACGTGGTCGCCACCGTGGTTTTGCTGGCGAGTGCGCTGGGTCTGGCGATCTGGGTGTTTCTGGCCAAGCGCAAAGGTGATGCGACGGCGGGCAGCCGCACGTTGCAGCGGCCTCGGGTGTTTGTCTGGCTGCTGATGGGCCTGGCGCTGCTGAGCATGCCATTCACCGGTTGGTGGATGGTGCATCTGGTGGGCTGGCCGTTGGGGCAGACGTGGATTCTGGCGTCGAGCGTGCTGTACACCGTGGCGGCGTTGGCGTGGTTGTGGTTGCTGGTGCGGTTGAACCGGTTGCGCAAGGCGCCGGGCGGCGTCGGGCGGTTCAGCTTTGCTTTGGCGTTGTTCAGTTTTGTCTGCTTTGTAGCGATTGCCGGGTTGATGGGCGCAAAACCTGTTTAGGGCTTGAGACCGAGTCGATCCATTCGCGAGCAAGCCCGCTCCCACAGGGGGATTTGTGTACGACACAGATCCAATGTGGGAGCGGGCTTGCTCGCGAAGGCGTAATCAGTCGCGCAACGAAATCACTGGCCAACCACGCTTCTCGGCCTCAGCCCGCAGATTCGGATCCGGATCGACAGCGACGGGATTCGCCACCTGCTCCAGCAACGGCAAGTCATTCATCGAGTCGCTATAGAAATAGCTGTCGTCCAACGAATACCCGGTCTCTTCCAGCCAACGATTCAGGCGCGTCACCTTGCCTTCACGGAAGCACGGAATATCCGTGCTACGCCCGCTATAACGGCCATCGACCATTTCGCACTCGGTTGCAATCAGGGTTTCAACGCCCAGACGCACAGCAATCGGCGCGGTGACGAAACGGTTGGTCGCAGTAATGATCACCAGTTTATCGCCAGCATCACGGTGCTTTTTCAGCAGTTCCAGCGCTTGCGGCAAAACGATCGGTTCGATGCAGTCGCGCATGTAATCGCTGTGCCATTGCTCGAGCACGGCCATGTCAGTGCGGCCGAGGATCTCCAGGCAGAAGTTCAGGTACGCGGCGTTATCCAGTTTGCCGGCCAGGTAATCCTGATAGAACTCGTCGTTGCGCGCTTTGTACGCAATCGGGTCGAGGAAGCCGCGTTCACACAGATAGTCGCCCCAGGCGTGATCGCTGTCGCCGCCCAGAAGGGTGTTGTCCAAATCGAATAGAGCCAGGCGCATTGCAGTTACCCGCTGATAAGTCTGTAAAAAGGCGACAAGAATACGGTCTTTTCACAAGAGTGCACATAAGGTAGGAAGCTTCGTTGCCGCCTCATCAACCTTTGTGGAACAATGCGGCGACATGCGTTTGCGAGGTTGTGCCCGTGATCGACCCCGATGGTTTCCGCCCCAATGTCGGGATCATTCTGACGAATGACGCCGGCCAGGTGCTATGGGCTCGCCGTATCAATCAAGATGCCTGGCAGTTTCCGCAAGGGGGAATCAACCCTGAAGAGACGCCGGAAGACGCCTTGTACCGCGAGCTGAACGAAGAAGTTGGCCTGGAACGTGAAGATGTTGAAATACTGGCCTGTACTCGGGGCTGGTTGCGCTATCGTTTGCCGCAACGTCTGGTGCGTACCCACAGCCAACCGCTGTGCATCGGCCAGAAACAGAAATGGTTTCTCCT
>NZ_JBIVJB010000064.1:0-27307 GCF_044750025.1 Pseudomonas sp. NPDC088885
CCCCGCACCGCCCCGCCCGCAATTCGAAAGCCATGATGATTCTCCTAATCAGGTCTGTTGCGGTGAGCGCAAGGCCGATCACGGGCGGCCAGAAATGCACCGGCGAGTTTTTACTCTTTGCGGCGCAGGGGTTGGATCATAGCACCGGGGTTGCGCCATAACCACGCAACAACTGTGTGGGATAGAGGTTCCAGAGCCTTTTGGAATAAATCAGCTGGCGATAATTAATTGCCCGGCCACGGTGAACATCATCAACGCCACCACCAGATCGAGAATTCGCCACGTGCTCGGCCGTGCCAACCACGGTGCCAGCCACGCCGCGCCGAGCGCCAAGGTGAAAAACCACAACAGCGAAGCACTCGCAGCACCGACCACATAAGCGCCTGGCACCGATTGCTGCGCCCCCAGTGAACCGATCAGTAAAACCGTATCCAGATAAACGTGCGGGTTGAGCAACGTCACCGCCAACGCGCTGAGCATCACCGCACGCAGCGAACGCACGGTCTGATTCTCGCCCTGATTCAGGCTCTGTTTCGAGCACGCCCGGCGCAGCGCCTGGCTGCCGTACCAGATCAGAAACGTCGCGCCGCCCCAACGGGCGATCGCCAGCAGCGTCGGGTTCTGCGCCAGAATCGTCGCCAGCCCGAACACGCCGGCGGCGACCAGCAGCGCATCGCACACCACGCACAATGCCGCCACTGGCAAGTGATGCTCGCGCCGCAGGCTCTGCGCCAATACAAACGCGTTCTGCGTGCCGATCGCCATGATCAGCCCGAACGCCACCAGCAGGCCGTTCACATAGCTTTGCCACATAACAATTACTCCGCGTTGGCTGCCAGATCGCGCAGGACCTGCATCGCGCGTTCGGCGTCGGCCTGACCGACAAACAAATGATCGTGGTAGTAGCCGGCGATCACGTTGCAACTGATCCCGGCCTTGCCCAATGCCGTGGCAAACGCGGCGGTGAGTCCGACGGCTTCCAGCGCTGAATGCACGTTGAGGGTGATCCACGCGGCGACGTAGTCGAAGCTGAAACCAGCCTGTTCAGCGTGGGAACGTTCGAGAATCACCGTCAGACCTTCCTGCTCGCGGAAGCTGCCGATGGTCTCCAGACCTTCCGGCAATTGGCTGTCGCGCAGGGTGCAGAACACGTATTCGCCGGCGTTGAGTTGCGGGCTCATGCTGCGCAACAAGGTTGTGAGAGAGGTTTCGCCAGCCATTGCAGTGTTCCTTGATAAAGAGTGCTTGCTGGCTATTCTCCGGGCGAAACCTGTATAAGAAAAACCAATAGTGCTGATCGCTCATTAGGAAAACTGATGTTCGACTACAAATTGCTGTCTGCTCTGGCCGCTGTGGTTGAGCAAGCCGGATTCGAACGCGCCGCGCAGATTCTCGGGTTGTCGCAATCGGCGATCTCGCAACGAATCAAGCTGCTGGAGGCGCGGGTCGGCCAGCCGGTGCTGGTGCGCGGCACGCCGCCGTCGCCCACGGAAATCGGCCGGCGTTTGCTCAACCATGTGCAGCAAGTGCGTTTGCTTGAGCGCGACCTGCAAACCCTCGTCCCGGCCTTGGACGAAGAGGGTTTGCCGGAGCGCCTGCGCATTGCGCTGAACGCCGACAGCCTGGCCACTTGGTGGGCGCAGGCAGTCGGCGATTTCTGCGCCGAGCAACATTTATTGCTGGATCTGATCGTCGAAGACCAGACCGTCGGCCTCAAACGCATGCGTGCCGGTGAAGTGGCCGCGTGCTTGTGCGCCAGCGAACGACCGGTGGCGGGTGCGCGTAGCGTGTTGCTCGGCGCGATGCGTTATCGCGCACTGGCCAGCCCGGCGTTTATCGAGCGGCATTTCCCCGATGGCGTGCGCGCCGAGCAACTGCCGCGCACCCCGGCGCTGGTGTTCGGCCCGGACGATTTTCTTCAGCATCGCTACTTGGCGTCGCTGGGTGTCGACGGCGGATTCGAGCACCATTTGTGTCCGTCTTCGGAAGGTTTTATCCGTCTGACCGAAGCCGGATTGGGTTGGGGACTGGTGCCGGAGCTGCAAGTACGCGAGCAACTGCAACGCGGCGAATTGCGCGAACTGTTGCCAGATAAACCGATCGACGTGCCGTTGTACTGGCATCATTGGCGCAATGGCGGTCAGTTGCTCGGCTTGCTGACCGAGCAATTGGTGCGCGCTTCAGCACAATGGCTAGTGCCTTGGAAACAGCTGTAAGCGTCAAGCTGCAAGCGGCAAGTTGTGGGCTTGCGCACCGTTTTTACTTGTAGCGCGAAGCTTGATGCTCGCAGCTGCTTTTTGTTGGAGTTGTGCATGAAAATTCTGGTCACCGGCGCAAGCGGCTTCATTGGCGGACGCTTTGCGCGTTTCGCTCTGGAGCAGGGCCTGGACGTGCGGGTCAACGGGCGCCGGGCCGAAAGCGTCGAGCATCTGGTACGCCGTGGCGCCGAGTTTGTGCCCGGCGATCTGAGCGATGCCGAGCTGGCGCGCGAACTCTGCAGCGATGTCGAAGCCGTGGTGCACTGCGCCGGGGCCGTCGGGCTGTGGGGGCGCTATCAGGACTTTCATCAGGGCAACGTGCAGGTCACAGAAAACATCGTCGAAGCCTGCCTGAAGCAGCGCGTCCGGCGGCTGGTGCACCTGTCGTCGCCGTCGATCTATTTCGACGGCCGCGACCACCTCAACCTGACCGAAGAGCAAGTGCCCAAGCGCTTCAAACATCACTACGCGGCGACTAAATACCTGGCCGAACAGAAGGTTTTTGGCGCTCAGGAATTCGGTCTGGAAACCATCGCCCTGCGCCCGCGTTTCGTCACCGGCGCCGGCGACATGAGCATCTTTCCGCGTCTGCTGAACATGCAGCGCAAGGGCCGTCTGGCGATCATCGGCAACGGTCTGAATAAAGTCGATTTCACCAGTGTGCAGAACCTCAACGAAGCGATGCTCAGCAGTCTGCTCGCCGCCGGTTCGGCGCTGGGCAAGGCCTACAACATCAGCAACGGTGCGCCGGTGCCGTTGTGGGATGTGGTCAATTACGTGATGCGCAAGATGGAAGTCCCACAGGTCACCAAGTACCGTTCCTATGGCCTGGCTTACAGCGTTGCGGCGCTTAATGAAGGCGCGTGCAAACTCTGGCCCGGGCGTCCGGAGCCGACGCTGTCGCGGTTGGGCATGCAGGTGATGAAGAAAAATTTCACCCTCGACATCAGCCGCGCGCGGCATTATCTGGACTACGATCCGCAAGTCAGCCTGTGGACGGCGCTCGATGAGTTCTGCGGCTGGTGGAAAGCCCAGGACATTCGTTGAGTTCACTTGGTCGGCCAGCACTGAACCGCGCCCTCGGTCGAGGGTCAATGCCTGCGGCTGAGCGGGTTATACTTCGCAGCATTTAGCCATCACCGCGTTTTACAAAGGTTGCCTCAATGTCCATGCGTAATGATGCCCACGACGATTTCGATGATGTGCCGAGCCTGCGCGCCGACACCTTCGACGACGATGACATTCCGACCACCGCCCGCACCACCGTGCATTCGCGCACAGCGCCAGTGGTCAAGGTCAAAGCCGCCAGCACCGGGCCGCTCTGGGCTTTGGTCGGCGCGTTGTTTTTTGCTTTCATCGGCCTGGCCTGGTGGAGCTTTCAGCAGATTTCCTTGATGGAGCAGCAACTGGTCGCGACTCAGGAAAGCTTCGCGCGGATCAGTGAAGAAGCGGCGGGGCGCTTGCAGGATATTTCCGGCAAAGTCGTCGCCAGCCAGAGCAACGTCACCAGCGACAGCGAAGCCTTGAAGTTGCAGATCAAGCAGTTGGAAGAAAAACTGCTCGATCAGAACAAACAGCAGCAAGGCGTCGCGGGGCAGGCCAGTGATCTGGACAAGCGTCTGGCGCAGATGACCGCGCAGACCACCGAGCAGCAGAACGCCAATACCCAGTTGCAGGCGCAGGTCAAAGCCTTGAGCGCAGAACTGGCGACGCTGAAAAGCACCCCGGCGGACACCAGCAAGGTCGATACGCAGTTGAAGGCCTTCGATGCGCAGTTCAAGAGCCTCAGCGCTGATATCGCGGCGTTGAAGAAGCAAGGCAATCCGAGCGCGGCCATCGAGCGTCTGGAACAGGACATCGTTGTGCTCAAAAGCGAGCAGGACAATCGCCCGGCAGCGCCACAGGGCGGCGGCAACACCGCCGAGTTCGACGCATTCCGCGGGCAGATGACCCGCACCATCAACACCTTGCAGGCGCAGATCCAGAACTTGCAGCAGCAGATCAATTCCCGGCCATAAACGCCGATCCCTCGTCGAGTGGGCTTTTGTGGTGAGGGGATTTATCCCCGATGGGTTGCGAAGCAGCCCCAAAGCCTGAGAACTCGGTGTCACTTTAGAAATGCAGGGGAGCGCTTCGCACTCCAACGGGGCGGTGCGACGTTTCGCTAAATCCCCTCGCCACAGGGACGCGTTTAGCCACAGGGCTTTGCAATCCCCTGCATCATTCTGAATATCCATACATCCGCGCAACCCGTCTACGCTCTTGAAACACCAACAAGAACGAGGGATGCGTCATGGGGTTTGTGCAAAAATTCGCCTGGCTCTGTTTGCTGGTATTGGCCGGGTTCGGTCAGGCCAGCGCCGCGACCGCCGCAAAAGATGACAGCCAGGCGGCCATCGCCCTGCTGGAAAAAGCGCTCGCTTACTACCACGACAACGGCGACAAGGCCTTCGCGGCCTTCAGTCGTCAGGGCGAGTTTGTCGACAAGGATCGCTACGTGTTTGTGGTCGACACCAAAGGCGTGATGCTCGCCAGCGGTGGGCCGTCGTCAGCACTGATTGGCCGCGATGTCAGCGAAGTGCTCGGGCCGGATTTGCAGAAAGCCTTCAAACAGGCGTTGCTGGTGCCGGAAGGCAATGGCATTCAGCAGGCCGAATACCGCTGGCAAAACTGGTCTGACGGCAAGGTCGAGCGCAAGCATGTGTTTTATCAACGCATCGGTCAGCGGATTCTCGCGGTCGGTTATTACCTGCCACGCGCCTCCGCAGAACAAGCCAAAGCCCTGCTGGATAAAGCTGCGACGGATCTGAGCAAAGACGAGAAGGGCACGCTGACGGCGATCAACTCGCTCAAGGGTGGGTATTTGCAGGATGACTTGTATGTGTTTGTGGTTGACCTGAATACCCAGCGCTACGTTGCCCACGGCACCAATCTGCGGCTGATCAATACCGACTTCGGCAAGGTCAAGGATCCGGAGGGCAAACCGGTGGGCGAGCCGATTCTGGCGATGATCGGCAAGCAGGATGACGGCGAGTATGAGTATCGCTGGAAAAACCCGGTGACCGGCAAGATCGAGGATAAGCATGCCTACCTGAAGAAGGTCGGGCATTTCCTCGTTGCGGTCGGTTACTACAGCCCTTGAATGAAGCCCATTCCCCCTGTGGGAGCGAGCCTGCTCGCGAAGGCGTCGTATCAGCCGGCATCATGGTTGAATGACACACCGCATTCGCGAGCAGGCTCGCTCCCACAGGTTTTTGCGGGCTACTGTCATTTTGCGCCGTGCTCACGCCCGCGCAGCAGGTTGTTCGGCATGGCAATCGCCGCCGCCAGCCCGAGCAACGACACCGCCGCACTCACCCACAACAAATGCCGGAACGTCACCAGCAACTCCGCGCGCAGGGCATTCTGCGCATCCCCCGGTGCCGCGTTGAGGCCGTCCAGCAAGACATTCCCGGAGTGCCCCTCACTCATCAGCGAACTGCTCGCCAAATGAGCAAAACTGGAATCCTGCAACAACGCCAGCAGCAGCGCCGACATCAACGCCACACCCACCGCCCCGCCCAGCGAGCGGAACAGGTTGGTGGTGCTGGTGGCTACGCCGATGTCGCGTTGTTCCACCGAATTCTGCGTGCCGACCAGCGAGGTCGGGAACTGCATGCCGCTGGCGATCCCGCACAGCAACATGAATAACCCACTGATCAACGTCGCCTCCGGTGGACTGAAGGCCATGCCCAACACGGCAATCGGCATCAGAATCGCTCCGGTCAAAATCTGCGGTTTGTAGCGCCCGGTCACTGACGTGCGGCGACCGGCGAAATACGCACCAATCGGCAGACCCATCGCCAGCGGCAGCAAGTGCAGCGCCGCACTGTCCGCGCCGGCGCCGGTGACGCTTTGAAAGCGCAACGGCATCAGCACGATCAAGGAAATCGCCTGGAAACTGGTGAAGAAAATCGTGCACCAGCACAGCAGCGCATTACGGTTGGCAAACAGGTGCATCGGCAGCAACGGCTCCCGCGCGCGGCGTTCGTGCCAGACGAAAATCGCCAGCACCACCACCGCGCAGGCAAACAACCCGAGCACTTCAGCGCTGCGCCACGCATGACCCTGACCCACCTGAGTGATGCCCAACAGCAGCGCGGTCAGGCCGATGATCATCAGCACGGTGCCCAGATAGTCGATGATCGGTTTGCGTTGCGGAATCGGCAGTCCGCGCAAGTTGCGGTGCGCGACCCAGTAAGCGCCAAGCCCCAACGGCAGGTTGATCAGAAACACCCAACGCCACGACAGGTATTCGGTCATGTAGCCGCCAAGCACCGGCCCGGCAACGCTGGCCACCGCGTACATGCTGCTGAAATAACCCTGATAGCGCCCGCGTTCGCGCGGCGGGACGATGTCGCCGATGATCGCCTGACTCACCGAAATCATCCCGCCGGCGCCGATGCCCTGGAGGATCCGCGCCAGCACCAGTTGTTCCATGCTTTGCGCCATGCCGCAGAACAGCGAGGCCAAGGTGAACAGGCCCATGCCGAACAGCATCAGCTTGCGTCGCCCGTACAGATCGCCGAGCTTGCCGTAGATCGGCACCGCCACAGTCATCGCCACCATGTACCCGGAAATCACCCAGGCCAGCAGGCTGACGTCTTTGAATTGGGCGGAGATCGCCGGCATCGACACGGCGACGATGGTCTGATCCAGCGCACCGAGAAAGATCGCCATCATCAGCGCCACCAGCACGCTGCGAATGGCCGGTTTGGGCGTTTCGGGGTGATTGAGATTGGTCACGGGCAAAACCTGCGGGCAGTGAGAGTCCCGCAGTTCGTCAGGCGAGCGGGGATGCTCGCCAGTGTAAGTCGGTAGGAAGCTATTCGATAGCCTCATAAGGAAGTCCGACGTAATTTTCTGCAATAGTTTTTCGGCCCGCTTCTGAACTGACAAAATAGTCCAGTTCGGAGGCACTGATGCGCTGACTGAACGCATCGTGATCATCAAAACGATGCAGCATCGAAGTCATCCACCAGGAAAACCGCTCGGCTTTCCACACGCGGCGCAGGCAGATTTCCGAGTATTTCTCCAGCAAGTCGATACGCCCATCGCGGTAAACCTTCAGCAGAATATTGAACAGCGTGCTGACATCGCTTGCCGCCAGATTCAGACCTTTGGCGCCGGTGGGCGGGACGATGTGCGCGGCGTCGCCGACCAGAAACATCCGCCCGTACTGCATCGGTTCGACGACAAAACTGCGCAGCGGCGCGATGCTTTTTTCGATCGAAGGGCCGGTGACCAGTTTCTCGGCCAATCCAACTGGCAGGCGGTTTTTCAGTTCATCCCAGAAGCGCTGGTCGCTCCAGTCCGCGACGTTTTCTTCCGCCGGCACCTGCAAGTAGTACCGCGTGCGCGTCGCCGAACGCATGCTGCACAAGGCGAAACCGCGTTCGTGGCGGGCGTAGACCAACTCGTCATGCACCGGCGGCGTGTCGGCGAGAATGCCCAGCCAGCCAAACGGATAAACCCGTTCGAACACCTGCAGACAATCCTCAGGAATCGACTGCCGAGCCACGCCATGGAAGCCATCGCAGCCGGCGATGTAATCGCAATCGACGCGCCAGGTTTCGCCGTCCTTTTCGAAGGTGACAAAAGCCTCGTCGCTTTTCATGCCGTGGGGAACGACATTGCTCGCGGAATAAATCGTCTGCGCGCCAGCGTCCCGACGAGCGGCCATCAGGTCGCGAGTGACTTCGGTCTGGCCGTAGATCATCACGGTCTTGCCACCGGTCAACGCGTGCAGATCGATGTGCACCTGACGCCCGTCGAGCGCCAGTTCGAAGCCGCCGTGAACCAGTCCTTCAGCGTCCATGCGCTGACTCACCCCAGCCCGACGCAACAGCTCTACCATGCCTTGTTCAAGCACGCCGGCGCGGATGCGGCCGAGCACATAATCGGGTGTCTGACGTTCGAGGATGAGGGTGTCGATGCCGGCGTTGTGCAGCAACTGGCCGAGGAGCAAACCGGACGGGCCGGCGCCGATGATGGCAACTTGGGTTTTCAGCGTTTTCATTGTTTTTATGACTCGCAAGCTTCGCGCGACAATCGCCGCTGATTTATTTTTATGGATCGAGTGCTTGCATTTTTCCCTTGCGGGTCTGTCAATTGAAGGTGAAAACTGAGCCGATACCTGTACATTCTGCCAATCGGTGCGATTATCGCCCGCAAACCTCGAGGCCTGGATTGAAGTGATGAACAAGCCTGACCTGCCTTCGATTCCAGTGTTCAAGCTCTACGGTGAAAGCCTGGATTGGCCGACCCCTGACTTGCTGCACTGTGAAACTATTTCCTCCCGCAGTCGCGAACATCAATGGGAAATCAAACCCCACCGCCACGCCGATTTGTGCCAGTTGCTCTTCGTTTTCAAAGGTCAGGCAGAGCTTGAAATCGAAGGCCATCGCACGCAGTTGCAGACCCCGGCAATCCAGGTTCTGCCGCCGTTATCGGTGCATGGCTTTCGTTTTTCCGAGGACGTTGAAGGCTTTATCGTCACCCTCGCCACACCGCTGATCAACCATTTGCAGGCGCAACTGGGCGACTCGGTGCACGCATTGGCGCAGACCGAGAATTATCCGGCGGGCAAGGACGGCGACTACCTCAACAGTTTATTCACCGCGTTGCAGGCCGAGTACAACGGCCATCAACCGGCGCGGGAAATGCTCATGCATTCGCTGGTCAGCGTGATCATGGTCTGGGTCAGTCGCCAGGCAATCGTGCGGCATAACGCGAGTCAACGGCCGCAGCGTCAACGCGAATACCTGAACGGGTTTATTCAGTTGGTGGAAGAGACTTACCGTCAGCACGTGAAGGTCGAGGATCTGGCGCATCGGCTGGGGATCTCGGTGTCGCACCTTAATGGCACGTGCCGTGAACTGGCGGGGCAACCGGCGTTGCAGATCATGCACGAGCGTCAGTTGCTGGAAGCCAAGCGCTTGCTGACGTACACCAGCATGACCATTTATGAGATGTCGGAGTTGTTGGGGTTCTCTGATCCGACCAACTTCACGCGCCTGTTCCGGCGCCGGGTGGGGATATCGCCAAAGGCCTTCCGCGATCGCTTGAAGACCGAACAGTAACCCGAAAACATCATCCCCCCCCTGTGGGAGCGAGCCTGCTCGCGAATGCAGTGTGTCAGTCACCACTTATGTAGGCTGATGCGCCGCCTTCGCGAGCAGGCTCGCTCCCACAAGGACGCGTTCCAGCATGCTTACCTCAGCGCAGTGCGTTCAGCGACGCATTGTGCGGAATGCAGCGCTCGAAATTGCAGCTCGCGTATTCACGCGGCAGCTGTCGCAACTGCTCGACCCGCCAGGCCGCGGTGCCGTACAGCGCCAGCGTGGCAGCGCAGGTAATGAAAATCGCGGCGTACCTTCTTGTTTTGATGTTCATGGCGTTCACCTCTGAACGAAATACCCTGCGGTATTACTTTCAGCATAGGTCAGCGCCGGGGAGTTGCCAGCCAGTGCGTTCGTGGTTGTAACCCGCCATTCAGCACACTGATAAACCCTTGTAGGAGCAGAGCTTGCTCGCGAAAGCGGTGCGTCATTCAAAACATATGGGACTGATACACCGCTTTCGCGAGCAAGCTCTGCTCCTACAAGGGGCGGGGTGATTTACAAATCAGCATCCCATTGCGGGTTTTCGGGGAATCTGAGCACCAGAAAATCCAGCATGCTGCGCAGCGCCGCCGGCATGTGTTTGCGCGAGGCGTACACCGCGTAGATGTTCATCTGGCGTGGTTCGGCGTGGGGCAGCAGGCGCACCAGTTCGCCGCTGTGAACATACACGCCGGCCTGATACGTCGGCAGCATCGCCACCCCGGCGCCGGCCAGCGTTGCGCGCAATAACGTGCTGGCCTCGTTGGCGCTGATATTGCCCTGCACCGGCACCGAAACCGGTTCGCCATCCTCTTCGAAATGCCACAGGCTCTTGCCGAAATACGAGTGCGTCAGGCAGTTGTGGCGGCTCAGGTCTTCCACCCGTAAAGGCAACGGCTGTTCTTGCAGATAAGCCGGCGCCGCGCACACCACCGAACGGCACACAGTCAGGCGTCGAGCGATCAGGTTGGGATCGAGATCGTTGCTGGTGCGAATCGCCAGGTCGATGCGTTCATCCACCAGGTTCACCGTGCGATCAAGCATCTGCAAATCGATGCTCACCCCCGGATAACGTTTGACGTACGCGGCCATCGCATCGGCCAATTGCGCCTGACCGAACGAGGTGCTGACGCTGATCCGCAGCAATCCGCGCGGCGCGTCATGGGGTTCGCTGACGGCGGCCTGCATGTCGCTCGACAGTTCGATCATCTGCCGACAACGCGGAAGAATTTCACTGCCAGCCGCCGTCAGGCTCAACTTGCGCGTGGTGCGGTGCAACAGGCGCGCGCCGACCCAATCTTCCAGCTCCGCCAGGTAGCGTGAAACCACCGGCCGCGAGAGATCCAGATGATCCGCAGCGGCCGACTGGCTACCGAGATCCACCACCGTGACGAACACCCGCATTGCCTGGAGACGATCCATGATTTGCTCGCTTTCAGAAACAAACTATGTCCCAGCATCGCATTTTTTGTACTGAGTCTGGCAACTAAGCTCTGTTCCATCGCCAAGCAAGGCATTCGAACACCGGAGCAACAGATGATCGGCTTCACCACCCTCAAACGCGTTCTACTCGCCACCGCTTCGCTGGGTTTCGCTGCGCATGCCGCGGCTGCCAATTTGACCCTGGATGTGTACAACCCCGGCGCCAATGCGATTTTCCCGGTGACCTCGGTGCTGGTCAGCGGCGAGAAAGACGCGATCCTCGTTGACGCGCAGTTCGGCAAATCCCAGGCCGAACAAGTGGTAGAAAAGATCCGCGCCAGCGGCAAACAACTGACCACCATTTACATCAGCCACGGCGACCCGGATTACTACTTCGGCCTCGACACCCTGACCAAGGCGTTCCCGAATGCCAAGGTGCTGGCCTCGCAACCGACCGTTGATCACATCAATAAAACCGTCGTCGGCAAACTCGCGTTCTGGGGGCCGAAAATGGGCGCCGATGTGCCAGCGAAAACCATCGTGCCGGGCGTGCTCAAGGGCGACAGCCTGATGCTTGAAGGGCAGAAATTGCAGGTGGTCGGGCTTGACGGCAAGCAACCGGATCGCAGTTTCGTGTGGATTCCGTCGCTCAAGGCAGTGGTCGGTGGCGTCGTGGTAGCCGAGAACATTCATGTGTGGATGGCTGATACGCAGACCGCGCAATCTCATGCGGATTGGCTGGAGACGCTGCATTCGATTGAAACGCTGAAGCCGACAACCGTGGTGCCGGGTCACTATTTGGGTGAGAGCAGCCGCTCGCTGGCCAGCGTGAAATTTACTGCGGACTACATTAAAGCTTTCGATGAAGAAACGGCGAAGGCCAAGGATTCTGCTGCGCTGATCGCCGCGATGAAAAAGCGCTACCCGACGCTGGGCGAAGAGAGCTCGCTGGAGCTGAGCGCGAAAGTCGCGAAGGGCGAGATGAAGTGGTAACCCGATCTTTTTAAGTATCGGGAAGTGCTTTTTGTGGCGAGGGGATTTATCCCCGTTGGAGTGCGAAGCGCTCCCCTGCTTTTCCCTGTGAAACCGAGTTGTCAGGATTTACGACTGCTGCGCAGCCGAGCGGGGATAAATCCCCTCGCCACAAAAAACCTCACCACAGTAAGCCCTCCACACAAGGGAAGGTGGTTAAAGCAGAATTTGAAACGCAATTTTCAATGCACATACACTCAAGCCAACTGGAGAACGTCATGAGCAAGATCGCAATCATTGGTGCCACCGGCCGTGCCGGTAGCCAACTGCTGGAAGAAGCCCTGCGTCGCGGTCATAGCGTCACCGCCATCGCCCGCGATACGTCGAAGATCGGCGCGCGCGCCGGTGTCGTCAGCAAGAATGTCGATGTGCTGGATTCGGCGGCGCTGCAAGACGCCGTGGCCGGCAACGATGTGGTGATCACCGCCGCACATTTCGCCACGGTGCCGGCATCGACGATTGTCGGGCCGGTGAAGCAGGCGGGGGTGAAGCGGCTGCTGGTGGTGGGCGGTGCCGGTTCGCTGTTGCTGCCGGACGATACACGCGTGATCGACAGCGCGGGTTTCCCGGCGGAATACAAAACCGAGGCCAGTGCGGGGGCGGCGTTTTTGGATGCGCTACGTCAGGAGAAGGAACTGGACTGGACGTTTCTGTCGCCATCGGCGGAGTTTGTGGAAGGTGAGCGCAGTGGCAAATTTCGTGTTGGCCAGGATCACTTGCTGGTGAGCGCCGAGGGCCGTAGCTGGATCACCTTTGCCGACTATGCGATTGCACTGATCGACGAAGTAGAAACACCGAAGCACTCCCGCCAACGGTTTACTGTTGGTTATTGATATACGGCTTTACCCTCACCCCAGCCCTCTCCCGGAGGGAGAGGGGGCCGACCGAGATGTCTGGCGTTGTACATCGACCTGAAAAATCCAGTCGATTATGGATTCAAAGCCAATCGTTCAGGTCGCTGAACCTCTTCAATATCCCCCGGTCAGTCCCCTCTCCCTCTGGGAGAGGGCTAGGGTGAGGGAAAACAGCCTCACCGCAAATGCGCCTGCTCAACTAACCAGATCATCAGTTCTTCGAGCGGTGGCGACGGTTCGGTTCCCGGTGGCAACACCACGTAATACGCCAACCCCGTTTTCACCTTCAATTCAAACGGCATCACCAGCCTTCCGGCGCGCAAGTCATCGCCGATCAACGACCAATCCCCAATCGCCACCCCCGTCCCGTGCGACGCCATCGACATCGCCTGATCCAGCGTTTCGAAATGCTGGCCGCTGCTGACGTTGTTCAAATTCAGTTGCGCGGCGTTCAGCCATACCGACCAATCCTGAATATCGTGCGTCGGGTGCAGCAGCAGATGTTGTTGCAAATCCGCCGGAGCATTCAGTGCCGGTGAACCCTTGAGCAGCAGCGGCGAACACACCGGCGTCAGTTGCTCATCGAACAGGTGCAGAGCGCCCGGCGAGTGATCCGGTGGCGGCCCGTAGATCACCGCCGCATCAAATTGCTCACGCTGAAAATCCACGCCGTGCTGCAACGACGCGGTGAGTTTCACCGGCACATCCGGGCGTTCTTTCTGCCATTGCAGCAAGCGCGGCAACAGCCAGCGCATCACGCAACTCGGCGCCTTGAGTTGCAGGGTTTCACGCTGCAGACCGATCTGCTCGGTCGCTTCGCTGATCAGACCGAAGACTTTTTCCACGCGCGGTAGCCACTCACGTCCCTCGGCGGTCAGCGCCAGGCCTCGGGCGAGACGGATGAACAGCGGATAACCGAGATGCTCTTCCAGCCCGGCGATCTGCCGGCTCACCGCGCCTTGGGTGATGTGCAACTGCTCGGCGGCGCGGGTGAAGTTGCAGCACTGCGCAGTGATCAAAAACGTGTGCAGGGCAGGCAGGGGAGGCATGCGTTTCATGTGGATCCAAGGTATGACGTGAGGACATGGCTAGTATGACTTTTAATCGATTGTTGCGGCTACCTGCCGACCGTTCAATGAGCCCATTCCACGGATCATTGTGGGAGCGGGCTTGCTCGCGAAGGCGTCCTGTCAGCCGACATCAGCGTTGAATGACACACCTCTTTCGCGAGCAAGCCCGCTCCCACATGGGTTCGGTGTTTCAATCGAACAAGAAGGGCAATCGACATGGCGACGTGTGGCGAAGTACTGGTCAAGTTACTCGAAGGTTATGGGGTCGAGCAGGTGTTCGGCATTCCCGGGGTGCACACCGTGGAGCTGTATCGCGGGCTGGCGCGTTCGAGCATTCGTCACGTCACCCCTCGCCATGAGCAGGGCGCCGGTTTCATGGCTGACGGCTACGCGCGCACCGCTGGCAAACCGGGTGTGTGCTTTATCATCACCGGCCCGGGCATGACCAACATCACCACCGCCATGGGCCAGGCCTACGCCGATTCGATCCCGATGCTGGTGATTTCCAGCGTGCAATCGCGCAGCCAATTGGGCGGCGGTCGCGGCAAGCTGCATGAGCTGCCGAACCAGAGCGCACTGGTTTCAGGTGTCGCGGCGTTCTCGCACACCTTGATGTCCGCCGCTGAATTGCCGGTGGTGCTGGCGCGTGCGTTTGCCTTGTTCCAGGCCGGTCGTCCACGTCCGGTGCACATCGAAATTCCGTTGGACGTGCTGGTCGAAAACGCCGATGACTTGCTCACCAGTGTGCCGGTCAATATCGACCGCGCCGGTGCTGCGCCAAACGCAGTCAAGCGCATGAGCGAATTGCTCGCCGGTGCCAAACGTCCGCTGATTCTCGCCGGTGGCGGGGCCATCGACGCCGCGCCGGAACTGACCAAGCTCGCCGAGTTGCTCGACGCTCCAGTGGCGCTGACCATCAATGCCAAAGGCATGCTGCCGGGCAACCATCCGCTGCTGATCGGTTCGACCCAAACGCTGGTCGCCACCCGCTCGCTGGTCGCTGATGCTGATGTGGTGTTGGCCATCGGCACTGAATTGGCCGAGACCGATTACGACGTGACCTTCGCCGGCGGTTTCGAGATTCCCGGCAAACTGCTGCGCATCGATATCGACGCCGACCAGACCGTGCGCAACTACTCGCCGCACCTGGCGCTGGTGGCCGATGCGCGCAACACCGCGCAAGCGTTGCTGAACTCGCTGTCGCAGGAAAAACTGGATGAGCGCAGCAGCGATTGGGGTCAGGCCCGCGCCGGCAAACTGCGCGCCGAACTGGCCGCGAGCTGGGATGCGCCGACCCTCGCGCAAACCCGTTTCCTCGACACCGTGCTCGATGAATTGCCGAACGCTGTGTTCGTCGGCGACTCGACGCAACCGGTGTACACCGGCAACTTGACGTTCAACCCAGATCACCCGCGCCGCTGGTTCAACGCCTCGACCGGTTACGGCACCCTCGGCTACGCCTTGCCGGCCGCGATCGGTGCGTGGCTCGGCGGCCAACTCGACAAAGGTGCGCGCCCTCCGGTGGTGTGCCTGATCGGCGACGGCGGGCTGCAATTCACCCTGCCGGAACTGGCCAGCGCCGTCGAAGCGCGGGTGCCGGTGATCGTCCTGTTGTGGAATAACCAGGGTTACGAAGAGATCAAGAAATACATGGTCAACCGCGCCATCGAGCCGGTCGGCGTGGACATCTACACCCCGGATTTTGTCGCGGTCGCCAAAGGTCTCGGCTGCGCGGCTGAAGCCATCAGCAGCATCGAACAACTGCGCAGCGCGTTGCGCAGTGCAAGCGATCGTCAGGGCCCGACCCTGATTGAAATCGACCAGAGCCAATGGATGCAGGCGGTGGCGCAATGATCAGTTTCCCAACCACACTCGATGGCCTCTACATCAATGGCCAATGGTCGGCGGGTGGCGAACATCTGCGCGTGATCAACCCGGCCACCGAAGCGCTGCTGACCACAGTCAATGGCGGTGAAGAACACGCGGTCGATCAAGCCGTCGCCGCTGCCAGCGAAGCGTTCAAGAGCTGGTCGCAAACCACTGGTGTCGAGCGCGGCGCGATTCTGCGCAACATCGCCAACGGCGTGCGCAGCGGCCGCGAGCATTTGATGAAGTTGCAGTCGAGCAACAACGGCAAACCGCAATTCGAAGCGGCCATCGACGTCGATGACGTGATCGCCACCTTCGAGTATTACGCCGAACTCGCTGAAGGCCTCGACGCGAAACAGGACAGCAATGTGCCGCTGCCGAGCGATGATTTCAGCGCACGCCTGCGCCGCGATCCGTGCGGTGTGGTCGGGCTGATCGTGCCGTGGAATTTTCCGATGGTCACTACCGCGTGGAAGCTTGCGCCGGCGTTGGCGGCGGGTTGCTGCGTGGTGCTCAAGCCGTCGGAAGTGACGCCGCTGCCGGAGCTGGAACTGGCGGCGATCATTGCTGAATCGGGACTGCCGAATGGCGTGTTTAATCTGGTCTGCGGTACCGGTTTGGCGGTCGGTGCGCCGTTGTCGGCCGATCCGCGTATCGCCAAGATTTCCTTTACCGGCAGCAACGCGGTCGGCGTGCAGGTCATGCAGCGCGCGGCGGAAACGGTGAAGGGCGTCAGCCTGGAATTGGGCGGCAAATCTTCGCTGCTGGTGTTGGCGGATGCTGATCTCGATCTGGCGGTTGAGCTGGCCTGTGGCGGCGCGTTTTTCAATGCCGGGCAGATGTGTTCGGCCACCAGTCGTGTGTTGGTGGCTGAGGAGTTGGAAGAGGAATTTCTCGCTCGTTTGCAGAAGCGTGCGCAGGCGATTCATGTGGCGGATCCATTTGATCCTGAAGTGGAAATGGGCGCGCTGGTCAATCAGGCGCAGTACCAGCGCGTGCTCGGGCACATCGATCGTGGGCTGAGCGCGGGTGCGCGATTGGTCTGCGGCGGTAATCGTCCGGCGGATCTGCCGCGTGGCTATTTCTTGCAGCCGACGGTGTTCACCGATGTGCCGCTGGACAGTGCGTTGTGGTGTGAAGAGATTTTCGGGCCGGTGGTTTGCGTGCGCAGCTTCAGCAGTGAAGCCGAGGCGATTGCGCTGGCCAATGACACGCCGTTTGGCTTGGTGGCGAGTGTGGTGACGGCGGATGCTGTAGCGGCGGATCGTGTGGCCAATGCGTTGCAGGCGGGGATGGTGTGGATCAATGCACCGCAAGTGATCTTCCCGCAGGCGGCGTGGGGTGGGTATAAGCAGAGCAGTATTGGCCGCGAGTTAGGGCCTTGGGGATTGGCGGCGTTTCAGGAGATCAAGCATGTGATTCGCGCGGTTTGATCATAGACATGTATTGACTGAACCGGCCTCTTCGCGAGCAAGCCCGCTCCCACATTTGGAATGCATTTCCCTGTGGGAGCGGGCTTGCTCGCGAAAGGGCCTTCAGCCGCAATACAAATTCCGGTTCACACCGAAAGCCGCAACCGCGCCAAATCCCGCAACGGCGGCGCCCCAAACAACCGACTGTACTCGCGGCTAAATTGCGACGGACTCTCATACCCCACCCGATACCCCGCCGCCGAAGCTTCCAGCCCTTCGGCCAGCATCAACCGCCGCGCCTCCTGCAAACGCAGCTGCTTCTGATACTGCAACGGACTCATCGCCGTCATCGCCTTGAAGCGGTGATGCAAGGTCGACACACTCAGGTTCACTTCCTTGGCCAAATCATCAATGCGCAGCGGCTGTTCAAAATTGCCGTTGAGCCATTTGATCGCCTGGCTGATGCGATGGCTCTGGCTGTTGGCAATCGCGATCTCATACAAACGATGGCCCTGCGGACTGCGCAGCAGGCGATACAAAATCTCCCGACGAATCAGCGGCGCGAGCATGGCGATGTCTTTTGGTGCGTCGAGCAAACGCGCCAGACGCAGCACCGCGTCGAGCATTGAACTGTCGATCTGCTCGACATACAAGCCACGTCCGGTCGGTCGAGTCGGGACGCCCATCGGCCCGGCGTCGGCGATCAGTGCGGTGATTTCCGCCGGATCAATATCAAGGCGCACGGCAAGAATCGGTTCCTCCGGCGACACGTTAACCACGCGCCCGCTCAGCGGCATCGAAACCGACACCACCAGATAATTCAGCGGGTCGTAATTGAAGTATTCATCGGCCAGCCGCACTTCTTTACGACCCTGCGCCATGATGCACAGCGCCGGTTGCGCGAGCACCGGGGCAAAGTCGTGGGATTTGGTGTGGCGTGACATAAACAGCGAACCGATAGCGGTCTCGTAGCTGCCATCGTCGGTGGTGTTGCGGCGGATGATCGCCGCCAGTTCCGCACGCTGTTTTTCCATGTCAGCGCTGGGTTCGGCTTGAAAACGATCGAATGACGTCATGCACGGCATCCTCGGCAAGGGAGGTGGAATGGAGCAGAGCATATGTTTGTGCAAGCGCCAGCGGTAGACACATCCTGCGAAATGCTTGCCTGATTCTGCATCGCGATATTCCTCAACCATGACGCGACGCCGGACTGTAGGAGCTGCCGCAGGCTGCGATCTTTTGATTTTTGTCTTTAAGGTCAAAAGATCGCAGCCTTCGGCAGCTCCTACACGGGATGTGTGTTAACTCAGGTTCAGGCAAGTCTCGCAGGATTGTGCAACGCGGCGGCAGGAATCGACTAACGGCACTCAGCGTCTGGCCCTTAACCTTTGATCCTGTCGCAGCCCGTCCCCCGGCTGCCACGCGACTCCCTGGGAGGGTTGAACATGTCCAAGCAGATTCCCGTCAGTCATATGGCCTTCGTCCGGGCGCGCGCCGGGCGTTCGGCGGAACTCGGTGTACGCCTGAGCGCGTTGATCGAGCCGTCCCGCACCGCGCCCGGTTGCCTGAGCTTTGCCTTGCAGCATTCGCAGTGTGATCCCGAGTTGTGGCTGGTCTCCGGGTTCTGGAGTAATCAGCAAATGATGACCGCATATTTCAACAGCCCGTCGATGGGTATCTTCGCCGAGCTGGTGCAGGAACTGGTGGTCAACAGTCTGGATTTCCACACCTTCAAAGACGTCTCGGCGGCACAAGCGCTCGGCCAATCTCCGGCAGCGGTACACAAACTCGTCGGTTGAGGGTTTAATGTCCGGCTTAATTGACTGAGCCAGGACTTGCGACATGGCACGTAAAGAGTTCGAACACTTCGAAGCAGTATCCGCAGTCGTCCCCGTCGAACTGGGTGGCAACAAGGGCTATTACGCGGCAATCGCGGTCAAAGCCCTGGTCGATGGCGGTGCACCACGCTTTCACAAACTGCTGAATGACCAGGTCTTCCCCGGCGCCATCGCCGCCGATGAGGCTGCCATCAATGAGCTGGATAACCTCAAAGGCGTCACCGAAGAAGCCGAGTTGATCTGGTAACGCGTTACTTGTTTGCGCCCGGACGCCACATCTTGAACAGGGCCTCAGGCCCCAACTGGAAGTAATCCGCCGGCCCACCGCCGCGCAGAATCGGTTCTGCCGCGGCGGTGTCGTAGATGCCGTCCTTCAACAGCCATTTGGCGATATGCACGGCGACCACTTCGCCGAGGATCAGCCAGCTCGGCACCGTTTCGCCATCAGCACGCTGCAACTGAATGATCTGCGTGACCTTGCACTCGAAGGACACCGGGCTTTCGGCCACGCGCGGCACCGAAATCACCTTCGACGCAACAGTCGTCAGTCCCGCCAATTCAAACTCGTTGACCTCAGGCGCGACCATCGCGCAGCTCTGGTTCATCTGCTCGGCCAACGGGCGCGTGGCGAGGTTCCAGACGAATTCGCCGGTCTGCTCGATGTTGTTCAGGCTGTCTTTGCGCCCGACGCTGGAGAAGCCAATGATCGGCGGAATGTAGTTGAACGCGTTGAAGAAACTGTACGGCGCCAGATTGAGTTGGCCGTTGGCATCCTGCGAGGAAATCCAGCCGATCGGGCGTGGGCCGACGATGGCGTTGAACGGATCGTGCGGCAGGCCGTGGCCGTTGGCGGGTTCGTAGAAATGGATGTCATCGGGCATGGCGGGGGGATCCTGAGGGGACTTTGTTGAGGGTTCAATAGTGCAAGCCTGACGCGGCAATTTCCAGTCGAACGATCATTTTCCAAACCCTGAAATCCCCTGTGGGAGCGGGCTTGCTCGCGAAGGCGGCGTGTCAGTCGATATCACTGTTGAATGACACGCCGCCTTCGCGAGCAAGCCCGCTCCCACAGGGGATTCCGGTGCATTCGGAATTTATGTTTTCCCACAAATAACTAAGCCCGGCCGAAGCCGGGCTGTGCGCTGTGCAGCAGCGATTAGCTGATGGAAGCGGATTGGGTGCGGTCATAACCGTCGGCGGCGAAAGTCGCGGAGCCGGTGCGGTCGTAGCCATCTTCAGCAACAGTCGCCGAACCGGTGCGGTCGTAACCATCAGCAGCGACAGCGGCAGAACCCGTGCGGTCATAACCATCAGCAGCAACAGCGGAACCGGTGCGGTCGTAACCGTCGGCGGCGAAGGTGTTGGCAGCCAGTACGGACAGGGCGAAGGCGAGGATCAGTTTGGTTTTCATGGTCGTGTACTCCGAATGCGTTGGGGGTGTGTGTCTTGCTTGGGTTTAATGCTACGCCGATCAATTCGATTAAAAAGCGCAAAATAATGCTAAAAGCTATCGATTAAATTGATGTTAAGAGCGGCGCATTTAAATCGCTTACGTCGTCGAAGCGAACGTCGCGCAGGTCATCGATCAGGTAGGGGCAGGATGCCGCGCCAGTATTAATTAGCGATTAATGGCGGGTGGGGGCGGGTGACAGATTTTTCATGCAGGGCTTAAGAATGTGGCGACCCCTTCGCGAGCAGGCTCGCTCCCACAGGGGATTTGTGGTGATCACAGATCCAATGTGGGAGCGAGCCCGCTCGCGAAGAGGCCATCACAGCCACCGTTGCAGTGGCTGTGAAAACCCAATCAGTCAGTCACGATACGCGAATGCTTCTGGGTGTCTTTCATGGTCACGTACACCAGCAGCGACACGGCAATGCACGCCGTCACGTACCAGTAGTAACCGGTTTCCATACCAATGCTCTTGAACCACAGCGCGATGTATTCAGCGGTGCCGCCGAAGATCGACACGGTCAGTGCGTACGGCAGGCCGACGCCCAGCGCGCGGATTTCAGTCGGGAACAGTTCGGCCTTCACCACCGCGTTGATCGAGGTGTAGCCGCTGACGATGATCAGCGCCGCCATGATCAGGAAGAATGCGCCCCACCAGGTTTGAATGGTGTGCAGGGTCATCAGGATCGGCACGGTGAAGATCGTGCCCAGCACGCCGAAGGCGATCAGGATCGGACGACGACCGATCTTGTCCGAGAGGCCACCGATGATCGGTTGCAGGCACATGAACAGGAACAGCGTGGCTGCCGAAATCGTGGTCGAGTCGGAGATGCTCATGCCGACGGTGTTCACCAAGTATTTCTGCATGTAGGTGGTGTAGGTGTAGAACGCCAGCGTACCGCCCATGGTCAGGCCGACCACGGTCATCAATTCCTTTGGATGACGCATCAAGGTGCGCATTGCGCTTTCCTTGGACTTCTCTTTTTTGGTGAACGACTCGGTTTCTTCCATGCCGCGACGCAGGTACAGCGCAACCACTGCGCACAGTGCGCCGATGGCGAACGGAATACGCCAGCCCCACGCGTACAGCTGTTCAGTGGTCAATACGTTTTGCAGCACGATCAACACGCCGAGCGCGATGAGCTGGCCGGAGATCAGGGTCACGTACTGGAAGCTGGAGAAGAAGCCGCGACGTTGCTTGGTCGCCATCTCGGACAGGTAGGTCGCCGAGGTGCCGTACTCGCCACCCACCGACAGGCCTTGCAGCAGACGGGCGAAGATCAGCAGGATCGGCGCGCCGATGCCGATGGTTTCGTAGTTCGGGCTGAGCGCGATCAGCAGCGAGCCGAAGCACATCAGGTAGACCGAGGCCATCAGCGCTTTCTTGCGCCCGACCTTGTCAGCGTAGAGGCCCATCAGCCAGCCACCGATCGGACGCATGAGGAAGCCGACGGCGAAGATCGCAGCGGTGTTCATCAGTTGTGCAGTGGAGGAACCGGCAGGGAAGAAGGATTTGGCGAAGTACAGCGAGAAGGCGGCATACACATACCAGTCGTACCACTCGACCATGTTGCCGACGGAACCGCTGAAGATCGATTTGATCCGGCTGGCGGTGGTTCTTTCTTTGGCGGGCACGGCAGCCGACCCAAGTGGCAGGGCGTTGGAGTTATCCATTGAAGGATCCTTCGTTTAATTGTTTTTGTGGAGCGCGTTAAAACGCAGCCTGCGTGGGCTATAGCAGGAGGTGTGCCAACGGGGGGAGGGGCGGTTTAGAGGGGTTGACGGGATCGGGTGAGCGGGAATCCGCTCATCGCAGAGGATCTATGAGCGGAATATCGCTCACTCCGATCATTCCCACGCTCTGCGTGGGAATGCATCAACGGACGCTCTGCGTTCGGCTCTGGTGGGGACGCAGAGCGTCCCGGGCTGCATTCCCACGCGGAGCGTGGGAACGATCAACAGAAAATCCCCAATCCTGCCTCACTCAACCAAAAACATCTCCCGACTCAACCCATGCCGCTGCATCTTTTCATTAAACGTCCGTCTTGGCAGTTGCAGCTCTTCAAGCACCGCTTTCACATCACCCTTGTGCCGTGTCAGCGCCGCGCGCAAACACTGCGCTTCAAACGCTTCCTGCTGCGCCGCCAGCGATTGCCCCGGATCAATCCCCGGCGCCGGTTCATCCAGCCCGAGCACTTGCCGTTCGGCAACGTTCGCCAACTCACGCACATTGCCCGGCCAGTCGTGGCTGAGCAGATGACTCAACTGCGCGCCGCTCAACGGCGGAAAAGTCCGCCCCAAGCGTTCAGCCGCACTCTGCGCAAAGGTTTCAAACAGCAACGGAATGTCTTCACGACGATCACGCAGCGGCGGCAAGCGCAACTCCGCAACGTTCAAGCGATATGCCAGATCCTCACGAAAACGCCCGGCCCGCGCCTCGTCGAGCAAATCCGGTTTGGTCGCCGCAACGATGCGCAGATCTACGCGAATACTCTGGTTCGAACCCAAGCGCTCGAGCTTCTGTTCCTGCAACACCCGCAGCAATTTCACTTGCTGGGCCAACGGCATGCTTTCGATTTCATCGAGAAACAACGTGCCGCCAGACGCGTATTCCAGCTTGCCGATGCGCTTGCCCGAGGCTCCGGTAAACGCGCCGCTCTCATGCCCGAACAACTCCGCTTCAAACAACTGCTCGGGGATCGCCGCGCAGTTCAGCGCCACAAACGGCTTGTCCGCACGCGGGCCGAAATCATGCAGGCAGCGCGCAACCAGTTCCTTGCCACTGCCGGTTTCACCGCGGATCAACACGTTGACCGGCAGCGCCGCCAGATCGAGCACTTGCCGACGCAGTGTCTGCAAACCACGCGACACCCCGAGCAACGTCGAATCGAGTTTGGCGCGGTTGTCGGCTTGCTCGTGCAGCGCGCGGTTTTCCAGTACCAGGCGGCGTTTATCCAGCGCCCGGCGCAGGCTGCCCAACAGCGTTTCCGGGCTGAACGGTTTCTCCAGAAAGTCGTACGCACCATCGCGCATCGCTTCCACCGCCATCGGCACATCGCCATGGCCGGTGAGCAAAATCACCGGCAGATCAGCATCGCGTTTTTTCACTTCCGCCAACAGCGCCAAGCCACCGATGCCGGGCATGCGCACGTCGCTGAGGATCACGCCGGGGAAATGCGCGGGCAGGGCGGCGAGGCATTCTTCGGCGCGGCTGAACAACTGCACCTCGAACCCCGACAGGCTCAGCCACTGCTCGACCGCATTGCGAATGCTGCTTTCGTCATCGACCACCATCACCGAATTGAGCATCAGATACGCGCCTCCAGATCGATCGGCAGCGTCAGGCTGAACACCGCGCCGCTCTCGCCATTGTCGGCGCTCAGGCGACCGCCGGATTCATGCACGATGGCGAAGGAAACCGCCAACCCCAGGCCCAAACCGTCGCCTACCGGTTTGGTGGTGAAGAACGGATCGAACACCTGGCTCAGATGCTCTTCGGCAATGCCGCCGCCATTGTCGATGACGCTCAGGCGCCACAATTGTTCGTCGACTTCCAGACGAATCTCCAGACGCTTGCAGGTTTTGCCTTGCATCGCATCAAGGGCGTTGCGCAGCAGATTGATCAGCACTTGTTCGAGACGGATCGCATCGCCGCGCACCCACGCCGGCCGCGTCAGGTGCAACACCAGACTGACCTGTTCGTCACGCAGACGCGCATCGAGCAATTGCAGCGCCTGATCGACCACCGTGGCCAGATCCAGACGCTCGCGCAAACCACTCGGGCTCTTGCGCGCGAACGTTTTCAGATGACCCGTGAGCGCCGCCATGCGCGTGAGCATCTCGTCCACCGGTTTCAACGCTTTGTACGCATCGTCGACGCGGCCATGGTCGAGCAGCAGCCGCAGAGTCGCCAGTTGCATGCGCTGAGCGGTCAGCGGTTGATTGATTTCGTGGGCCAGCGCCGCCGACATCTGCCCCAGCGCCGCGAGTTTGGCCGATTGCACCAGACCGTCCTGCGCGGTGCGCAAATCGCGGGTGCGTTCTTCGACCAATTGTTCGAGTTCTTCGCGGCTGCGCTGACGCATCTTCGCCAGACGCCAGCGCTGATTGAGGAACAACAGCAAAAAAACCAGCGCCAGCCACACCCCGGCAGCGGCGAGCCCGGCGTTGCGCAAATCTTCGAAGGCCACCTGCGGGTGACGCAGCAGATGCAACGTCCAGCCTTCGGCGGCCAGCGGCAACGATTCCCACAGATAGTCCGCCGTGCCTTGCGGGCCTTCAACGCGGCGTAGATCGCTGTTGTCGTCAAAACTGCGCAGCGCCAGATGCGTCAGCGGCACCAGCGCTTGCTTGTCGTATTGGCGGGTGGCTTTGATCTCGGCCATGTCGCTGGAACTCAGCGGTCGCAGCGCGCGATAGCGCCAGCCCGGCTGATTGGCGATGAAGATGATCCCGCGCGCATCGCTGACCAGCAGCGTGTCACTGCCCTGGCTCCATTCACGTTCCAGCTCGGGGAATTCCAGCTTGACCACCATCGCCCCGAGAAACTCGTCCTTGTCGCCCAACACCGCGCTGGACAGGAAGTAACCGGGAATGCCGCTGGTCACGCCCACCGCATAAAAACGCCCGGTGCCCTGCGTGCGGGTCTGACTGAAATAGGGGCGGAAGCCGTAGTTGTGGCCGACGTAACTGCTCGGCAGCCGCCAGTTGCTCGCCGCCACGGCAAGGCCCGTGTGGTCGAGCAATTCAAGGGTCGAGGACTGCGCCGCACCGTTGATCTTTTCCAGCTTCAGATTCAGCGTCGCCTGCTCTTCGGCATCCACTGAACCTGCCAGCGCCGAGCGCAATTGCGGATCCAGCGCCAGCACGGCGGGCAAGGCGCGATAACGGTCGATCAGGGTGTGCAACGAGTTGGCGTACAACGCCAGTTGCTGATTGGCACGCGCCGCATCTTCCTCCAGCGCCTGACGTTCGGCGTGGCGGATGGCAAGGGTCGCGGCAATGGCCGCACCGGCGACGATCAGCAGGGAATACAACGACAGACGCAAGGTACGGGAAGTCGGCAGCATGCTGGGCAGATGGGTGGCAGGTCGGGCGGGAAAGATAGCATGGGCGGGCATGGCGGCCCATGAGTGCGCAGGTAATCGTACGGTGACCTCGGATTTCTTCGGTTACGCAAAGGAATCCATTGGGATTGGGTTCGGGGTCTTGTCTCTTTTGAAGAAGCCTTTGAATTGTGTCCACCAGGAGTTATCTGCTTGAACGCTATCACCGGCTGCGGATGCGAAGTCGTTCAGCGAGCCACTGATCGAGGATCTGGCTCCCAGACTTTCATTATTCACAGGTTCGACCACGTCTGCAGTTGCGCTGAGCATGGTTTTTTCAAGTCTACGAACCGTTCGAGAAACTCTCTCACCGATTCACCTACCGGCGTCCCGGTGGTGATGCGTAGTTGGACTGACAGGTGCGCAAGATCAATTTATATGCTTGCACAAGATTTTTATCACGAAATGCAAAAGGCCGGTTCATCCTCGCAGATGAACCGGCCTTTTCAGTGCTGCAAAAAAACTTACTGCACTTCTACCGCCAGGCTTTCGCTAATCTTCTGTTGCCAGATCGCAGGGCCGGTGATGTGTACCGACTCACCTTTGCTGTCTACCGCAACGGTGACCGGCATGTCTTTGACTTCGAACTCGTAGATCGCTTCCATGCCCAGTTCGGCAAACGCCAGTACTTGCGACTTCTTGATCGCCTGAGCCACCAGGTAAGCAGCGCCGCCAACGGCCATCAGGTACACCGCTTTGTTGTCCTTGATCGCTTCGATTGCGGTAGGGCCGCGCTCGGATTTGCCGATCATGCCCAACAGGCCGGTTTGCTCAAGGATCTGACGGGTGAACTTGTCCATCCGCGTCGCGGTGGTCGGGCCAGCCGGGCCAACCACTTCGTCACCGACCGGATCAACCGGGCCAACGTAGTAGATGAAGCGACCTTTGAGGTCGACCGGCAGTGTTTCACCCTTGTTGAGCATCTCGACCATGCGCTTGTGCGCGGCGTCGCGCCCGGTGAGCATTTTGCCGTTGAGCAGGACGGTTTCGCCCGGCTTCCAGCTCTGCACGTCTTCCGGGGTCAGGGTGTCGAGGTTGACGCGACGGGCCGACGGGCCGGCTTCCCAGACGATTTCCGGGTAGGCGTCCAGCGGTGGCGCTTCCAGCGAGGCCGGACCTGTACCGTCGAGCACGAAGTGTGCGTGACGGGTGGCGGCGCAGTTCGGGATCATGCACACCGGCAGCGAGGCTGCGTGGGTCGGGTAGTCCATGATTTTCACGTCGAGCACGGTGGTCAGGCCACCGAGCCCCTGGGCGCCGATACCCAACTGGTTGACCTTCTCGAACAGCTCCAGACGCATTTCTTCGATGCGGTTCTGTGGGCCACGGGCTTTCAGCTCGTGGATGTCGATGGATTCCATCAACACTTCTTTGGCCATCACCGCAGCTTTCTCGGCGGTGCCGCCGATGCCAATACCGAGCATGCCCGGTGGGCACCAGCCGGCGCCCATGGTCGGAACGGTCTTGAGCACCCAGTCAACGATCGAGTCGGACGGGTTGAGCATGGCCATTTTCGACTTGTTCTCGGAACCGCCGCCCTTGGCCGCCACGTCCACTTCCACGGTGTTGCCCGGGACGATGGAGTAGTGAATCACGGCAGGGGTGTTGTCCTTGGTGTTTTTCCGAGCGCCCGCCGGGTCGGCGAGGATCGAGGCACGCAGGACGTTTTCCGGCAGGTTGTAGGCGCGACGCACGCCTTCGTTGATCATGTCGTCCAGGCCCATGGTGGCGCCATCCCAACGCACGTCCATGCCGACGCGCACGAACACGGTAACTCCGGCGAGACTTCAAGCAATTGAACGCCTGGAGTCGAAGGGGCAGTAGTTGTCATGCCGCGGATGATAACAATTTTTAT
>NZ_JBIVJB010000065.1:0-27081 GCF_044750025.1 Pseudomonas sp. NPDC088885
CAATCGCCGAGCGCAGCGGCAGCGGGATGCTGTTGATGATCCATTCACGGATGCGGAAGATCGACAGCAGGAAGAACAGCACCGCCGAAATGAACACCGCGCCCAGCGCCACTTGCCACGTGTGGCCCATGTGCAGCACCACGGTGTAAGTGAAGAAGGCGTTCAGGCCCATGCCCGGCGCGAGGGCGATCGGGTAGTTGGCGATCAGGCCCATGACCGTCGAACCGATCGCGGCGGCCAGACAGGTGGCGACGAACACCGCACCCTTGTCCATGCCGGTCTCGCCGAGAATGCTCGGGTTGACGAACAGAATGTAGGCCATGGCCAAGAAAGTCGTGATGCCCGCCAGAATCTCGGTGCGCACGTTGGTGTTGTGTGCCTTGAGTTGAAACAGCCTTTCCAGCATGTCTGCTCCCCGTGGCGCGCGTAGCGCCGTGAATGTATCGACCTCAACAGCAAAGCACAGACCGTCGCAAGCGCCTGAGAAATTGTGATGGGCCGGAAAAAGCCGCGCATCATACCAGCAGCATGGGGGATTGGCTGCGATCGTCGGCGATGTTTTGCAGGCAGGCGAAGTGAGCCATACTGCGCGCCTGTTTTGGGGGGAGGGGCATGATGGGCGTCAAGCGCAATTTCGTTCGATCGTTGGGGCTGTTTTGCACGTTTATGGCCGGTGTGCCAGCCGTTATGGCGGCATCGGCGCCACCGTTGACCAGTGTGCAGGTGCTCAAGGTGCAGTCGGCGGCCTGCGGCATCGAAAATATTTCTGATGGGCAGGACAAGACAGCCTGCGACCACGCCGGTGCCAACATCAAGGTGTATGTGCTGGAAATGGGTTACGGCCACGTTCCCAATGCCGCGCTGGACGGTTTCGAACTCGACGGAATGAAAACCCAGGTCTGCGCCTACGGAAACGGCAACCTCACGCAATGCACCGGCGCCGCGTCGAAGATCGTCGGCACGCTGTACATCTTTGATCTGGATGGCAAGCAGGAAGGCACGTTCACCTACAGCAACACTTCTATTAACGCGCCGGGCAACAAGGTCTCGACACAGCTTTACATCAAGTAACGGCTGGCGCTGCGCGATCCAGGCGAAGCTGACTACGCTTAAAGGATCACCCAGCGGACACAGCCTATGACCTTTAGAGCCCTGATTACCCTCGCCGAGGGCATCGATGATCTGCAAAGCGTGACCCTCATCGACGTGCTACGCCGTGCCGGCATCGAAGTCGTCGCGGCCAGCATCGAAGGCCGGCGCATGCTCACCTGCGCGCGCGGCACCCGCCTGACTGCCGACGGCATGCTCGTCGATGTGCTGGCGCAAACCTTCGACCTGATCGCTTTACCCGGCGGCGCCGTCGGGGCCCAACACCTCGCTGCACACCAACCTCTGCAACAAATACTTAAGGATCAATCCAGCGCCGGACGCCTGTTCGCCGCCATCGCCGAATCCCCGGCCGTCGCCCTGCAAGCTGCTGGCGTGCTGCGCCAACGCCGCATGACCTGTCTGCCCAGCGCCAGTCATCAACTGTCAGGCTGTACGTTTGTTGATCAACCGGTAGTGGTCGACGGCAACTGCATCACTGCGCAGGGCTCTGGTGCGGTGCTGCAGTTTGCCTTGGCGCTGGTTGAGCAACTGGGGGGCAAGGCGCTCAGGGCGAAAGTGGCGGGGGAGTTGTTGGTCTGAGTCGATCAGGCGTGTGCAGCGATCGGTTGAATTGGCGGCTGCTCGCGATGTTCTGCTTGCCACAGATCGTAATCAGTTTGAACACCCAGCCAAACGCGAGCCTTACCAATGCCCGCACGCTCCAGGCGTACAGCCAGATCCGGGCTGATCGGCGCATGACCGTGCAATACACGCGAAAGATGTGGGCGCGCAAAACCCAGATGCCGTGCCAGTTCGGTAACACTGATGCCCAAATCGGGCAGAACATCCATCAACAGTGTTTCGCCGGGGTGTGGCGGGTTGTGCATGGGCATGAGCCTGCTTGCTATTTGTGCTGAAAGGATTTGATCATGGGGCGAGTGTAAGGCGATACATTACACTCAGTGCGGTATCTATGTACCGCACATTTTCACCTGATGTGTGTTTGGCCTGCCGATTTTGCCGATGAACTCAAACCTTCGTCTCTTCCACCGGCACATGCATCCGATCCCGATTCGCCAGCGTCGGAAACAACTTTATCCATGTCCCCGTCACCACCAGCGTGCCTATCCCGCCCATGACCACGGCAGGCACGGTGCCGAACCAGTGGGCGGTGACGCCGGATTCGAATTCGCCCAACTGATTGGAAGCGCCGATGAACAGGCCGTTGACCGCGCTGACGCGGCCACGCATTTCGTCCGGGGTTTCCAGTTGTACGAAGGAGGCGCGGATGACCATGCTGATCATGTCTGCCGCGCCGAGTACCACCAGCACCGCCAGCGAGAACCAGAACGAGGTCGACAGACCGAAGGCGATGGTCGCGACGCCGAAGATGCCGACCGCAGTGAACATCACCCGACCGACGTTACGTTCCACGGCAAATCGTGCGAGGAACAGTGACATCCCCAGCGCACCGACCGCTGGCGCCGAACGCAGCAGGCCCAGCCCCCACGGGCCGGTCAGCAGAATGTCCTTGGCGAACACCGGCAGCAGCGCCGTCGCACCGCCGAGCAGTACCGCAAACAGATCCAGCGAAATCGCCCCGAGAATATCCGGGCGGCTGCGAATGAAGCGGATCCCCGCCAGCAACGAATCCAGTGTGGCTTTGCCTTTGTTCAATGGCGTTTGCCGCGCGGGCAGGTTGAGCATCAGCGTGCAGGCGATCACGTAGAGCAGCACGGTCGGGCCATACACCCAGACGCTGCCGAACGCGTAGAGCAAACCGCCAAGGGCCGGGGCGACGATGGTCGCTGACTGTTGCGCCGATTGCGCTGCCGCTACCGCTCGGGGGAACAGGGCGCTGGGCACGATGCTCGGCAGCAATGCCTGAGTGGTCGGCATCTCGAAGGAGCGCGCCGCACCGAGCAGGAAGGCGAGGATGAAGATCATCTCGCGGGTGACGTGATCGGTAGCGCTGCCGATGGCCAGCGCCAAGGCAATCATGGCCTGCAGCGACTGGCAGATCGCTGCGACTTTGCGTCGGTCATAGCGGTCGGCGACATGCCCGGTGTGCAGCATGAACAGCACGCGCGGGGCGAATTCGACCAGACCGACCAAACCCAGGTCGAGGACGTTGCCGGTCAGTTGATAGAGGTTCCAGCCAATCGCCACGGTGAGCATCTGAAAACCGCTGGCGGTGAAAATCCGCGCCATCCAGAACGCGAGAAAAGGACGATGGTGACGTAACAGCAACGGCTCTTGGCTGGGCATCTGAGGGCAGGTCTGGTTCGAGGGGAACCGCGAGGTTATCACCAGTCTGTAACAGGAAGTTGCTATGACAAAAAATTTAGTTAGCCAGACATCGATATTCTCGCCAGCACAAATTCACCCTGTGGCGAGGGGATTTATCCCCGTTCGGCTGCGCAGCAGTCGCAAATTGGGCGACTCGATTGATCTGAAAAAACGCGTTGAATGGATTGGGGGCCGCTTCGCAGCCCAACGGGGATAAATCCCCTCGCCACAGGGTTTCTGTGTTGTTGCCTCACCATCACATGGTTCCGGGGATTTGTTGCAAAGTTTTGC
The DNA here is from genome assembly GCF_044750025.1 of Pseudomonas sp. NPDC088885. Lineage (NCBI taxonomy): Bacteria > Pseudomonadati > Pseudomonadota > Gammaproteobacteria > Pseudomonadales > Pseudomonadaceae > Pseudomonas > Pseudomonas sp. NPDC088885. The sequence goes on from NZ_JBIVJB010000065.1 coordinate 3,670, forward strand.
CACGGTTATGAGGCAACTTGTCACGCGGCAAACGACCACGCGGGTCAACCGCAAAAATGGGACTACTCTTTCAACGTTGCTTGATCCAGATCAAGACCCCAAACGGAATTGATCAGACGGCCAGTTGGCCAGACTCCCTGCGTTGCGATGGTTTCAAAAAGAACGAATCCGAATTCGCCGCACTCCATATCCGTGGGGGCAGTAGTGCAAGGGGCCACAAGCCCCGCCGCCGGTATTACCTGACAGAGGAAGCCATATGTTCGGTTTAGAGGCACTAGATCTCGCCCGAATTCAATTCGCGTTCACCATCTCGTTCCACATCCTGTTCCCGGCCATCACCATCGGTCTGGCGAGTTACCTCGCCGTTCTCGAAGGCCTGTGGCTGAAAACCCATAACGACACGTACCGTGACCTCTACCATTTCTGGTCGAAGATCTTTGCCGTCAACTTCGGCATGGGCGTGGTCTCGGGGTTGGTCATGGCCTACCAGTTCGGCACCAACTGGAGCCGTTTCTCGGACTTCGCCGGTGCCGTCACCGGGCCGTTGCTGACCTATGAAGTGCTCACGGCATTCTTCCTTGAGGCCGGTTTCCTCGGGGTCATGCTGTTCGGCTGGAACAAGGTCGGGCGCGGATTGCACTTTTTCTCCACGGTGATGGTGGCCATCGGCACGCTGATTTCGACCTTCTGGATTCTCGCCTCCAACAGCTGGATGCAGACCCCGCAAGGCTTCGAGATCATCAATGGTCAGGTGATTCCGACCGATTGGTTTGCGATCATTTTCAACCCGTCGTTCCCGTACCGCTTGATGCACATGGCGACTGCGGCGTTTGTGGCCACAGCGTTTTTCGTCGGTTCCTCGGCGGCCTGGCATTTGCTGCGCGGCAAGGACAACCCGGCGATCCGCACCATGCTCTCGATGGCGATGTGGATGGCGCTGATCGTCGCGCCGATCCAGGCAGTCATCGGTGACTTCCACGGCCTCAATACGCTCAAACATCAGCCAGCGAAAATCGCCGCGATCGAAGGTCACTGGGAAAACAAGGGCGACGAACCGACGCCGCTGATCCTGTTCGGCTGGCCGGACATGAAAGAAGAGCGCACTAAATTCGCCGTCGAGATCCCGTACCTCGGCAGCCTGATCCTCACGCACTCGCTGGACAAACAGGTGCCGGCGCTCAAGGAATTCCCACCGGAAGACCGGCCGAATTCGACCATCGTGTTCTGGTCGTTCCGGATCATGGTCGGCCTCGGTTTCCTGATGATCTTCACCGGTCTGTGGAGTCTGTGGCTGCGTAAACGCGACACGCTTTACACCTCGCGTCCGTTCTTGTACCTGGCGTTGTGGATGGGGCCGTCCGGTCTGATCGCGATTCTGGCGGGCTGGTTCACCACTGAAATCGGCCGTCAGCCGTGGGTGGTCTACGGGCTGATGCGCACGGCGGACGCGTCTTCCAACCACAGCTTTATGCAGATGAGCATCACGCTGATCATGTTTGTCGTGGTGTATTTCGCGCTGTTCGGTGCCGGTCTCGGCTACATGATGCGCCTGGTGCGCAAAGGGCCGAAGATCAGCGAAGGCACAGAGACGCCGGACGGTGGCCCTGGCAAAAAACGTACACCGGCGCGTCCGTTGTCCGCTGCCGACGATTCGTCCGATGCCGATCACGGCGACGACGTTCGCCTGACCAAGGAGATTTGACTCATGGGTATTGATCTTCCGCTGATCTGGGCCGTGATCATCATCTTCGGCATCATGATGTACGTGGTCATGGACGGCTTCGACCTGGGCATCGGGATTCTCTTCCCGTTCATCCCCGGCAAAGTCGACCGTGACGTAATGATGAACACCGTCGCCCCGGTCTGGGACGGCAATGAAACCTGGCTGGTACTGGGCGGCGCGGCGTTGTTTGGTGCGTTTCCGCTGGCGTATTCGGTGGTGTTGTCGGCGCTGTATCTGCCGCTGATCTTCATGCTGATCGGCCTGATCTTTCGCGGTGTGGCGTTCGAGTTTCGCTTCAAAGCCAAGGACGACAAGCGTCACTTGTGGGACAAGGCGTTCATCGGCGGTTCGGTGGCGGCGACGTTCTTTCAGGGCGTGGCGCTCGGTGCGTTCATTGACGGCTTGCCGGTGGTCAATCGGCAATACGCCGGTGGTTCACTCGACTGGCTGACACCGTTCACGCTGTTCTGCGGCGCGGCACTGGTGGTGGCGTACGCCTTGCTCGGCTGCACCTGGCTGATCATGAAGACCGAAGGCAAGCTGCAAGAGCAGATGCACAATCTGGCGCGGCCACTGGCATTCGTGCTGCTGGCGGTGATCGGTGTCGTCAGCCTGTGGACACCGCTGGCCCACCCGGAAATCGCCACGCGTTGGTTCAGCATGCCGAATCTGGTCTGGTTCATGCCGGTGCCGATTCTGGTGTTGGTCACCCTGTACGGGTTGATTCGGGCGGTGGCGCGTAATGCCCACTACACGCCGTTCCTGCTGACGCTGGTGCTGATCTTCCTCGGCTACAGCGGCCTGGGCATCAGCCTGTGGCCAAACATTGTGCCGCCGTCGATCTCGATCTGGGACGCTGCGTCGCCGCCGCAGAGTCAGGGCTTCATGCTAGTGGGGACGCTGTTCATCATCCCGTTCATTCTGGGTTACACCTTCTGGAGCTACTACGTGTTCCGCGGCAAGGTCACCCACGAAGACGGTTATCACTAGTCTGCTGCTGCGCTCCCTTGTGGGAGCGAGCCTGCTCGCGAAGGCGTCCTCAGTGACGCCGTTGCTTAACAGAGGATCGATGCAATGACCGGCAAACATTCCCTGCACGACATTGAACAAGCCGAAAAAAAACCGCTGTGGCAGCGGCTCGGCTGGCTGGCCCTGATCTGGGCCGGCAGTGTTGGCGTGTTGTTCATCGCCGCCAGCCTGATGCGCATGTTCATGAACGCTGCAGGCCTGACCACGCACTGAGTCTGAATCATCCCCGTCCCGGCGCCTTCGGGTACGGTTTTGTAACCCTCCGCATGGAGGGTTTTTTTTGCCCTGAAGATTATTTTCGGGCTTTGAGAATCACAAACTTCGGCGTCGCCGCGACTTGCTCGACACCCCGGAACAGCCGCGCCAGTTTGCTGTGATAACCCAGATGACGGTTGCCGACGATGTACAGCGCGCCGCCCACCACCAGTGCCTCACGCGCCTGCTGAAACATGCGCCAGGCGAGGAAATCGCCGACCACTTGCTGTTGATGGAACGGCGGATTGCACAGCACCACGTCCAGCGATTGCGGTTCCTGACCAGCCAGACCGTCGCCAGCGCGAACATTCACTTCACGATCACCCAGCGCCGCGCGCCAGTTTTCAGCGGCCGATTGCACGGCCATGAACGATTCATCGACCAGCGTGTACTGCGCGTCAGGGTTGTGCAGCGCACTGGCAATCGCCAACACGCCGTTGCCACAACCGAGATCGGCAACCCGTGCGCTGCCGAGGTTTTTCGGCAGGTGCGGAAGAAAAGCGCGAGTGCCGATGTCCAGGCCTTCACGGCAGAACACGTTGGCGTGGTTGAGCAGTTCGATGGCCGGTTCGTCGAGACTGTAACGGCTCGGGTAGGGCGAAATAGCCGGGGCTTTCGCTTCCGGCGTGGCGATCAACAGTCGCGCCTTTTTCACGGCGAGCGATGCTTGCACCGGGCCGATGTAGCGCTCCAGCAGATCACCGGCAGCGCGTGGCAAATGTTTGACCATCGCCGCTGCGATGACTTCGGCGCCGGGAGCGAGTTGCCCTTGCAGGCGAATCAATTGTTCTTCGAGTAGCGCGAGTGTCTTCGGTACACGGATCAACACGCGATCGAACGGCCCGACCAAAGGCTCACTCGCCGGAATCGGCCGAATGGCATCGAATGCCTGACCGTTGCGCAGCAAATTCTTTTCCAGTCCCTGAAAACCCAGAAACGAGTCGCCGCTGCTGCTCACTTCAACCTTGCCCAGCAAACTGGCTGCTAACGCGCCGAAGCTGTCATTGAGCACCAGCACCCGCGTGCTCGCCGCAGGCTGTTGCGCGGCCAGATGATTGAGCAGGTATTCGTCGGCGGCATCGAAAGCTTGCAGCGGTTCGTTCTGCTGTTCGGGTTGGCGAATCAAGTCGAGTTGGGCGAAAGGTGTATCGAGCAAAGGCATGGGGCGGGGACTCAGGGTGATCGAGGGATGTCCCGCTGCTTTGGCGTCGTGCGGCGGAACCGACCGAGTGGACTGCAACGCGGGTGGATGGCGTTAACACTCAGGAAGGCCACAAATGGTACGTTTTTTTCTATTCAATTACCCGCACGTTTTCTGTTTGTGCGAGGCCGGCCGTTTAGATATACCCGGCCCGGGCGGCGGCAATGACCGCAGAGATCTTGTTGCACACCTTGAATTTCTCGATCAGGTGCTGGACGTGATAATTCACGGTTCGCTCGCTGAGGCTGAGAATCTTCGAGATTTCATACGCCGTTTTGCCTTGGGCGGACAATTGCACCACTTCCAGTTCGCGCGGCGACAAATGCGGTTGTCGGGCCAGCGCGGGCTTGGGCAACGATTGAGCGAACAAATCCGTCATGTGACTGGTGATGTAAAACAGGCAGCCAAAATGCTCGTAAAGCTCAATCGAATTGACCGGCCCATCGCTTCTGACCAGGCTGAGGGTGCTACAGACACCGAACTCTTCGCGATGAAATGATTGCGACCAGCCGTGCCGAAGTCCTTCGTGTTGCAGGGCGCGCCAGCGCTTTGGGGCTTTGTCGTAGGCAGTCTTGCTCCATACGAAGGGCAACATTGAACCGTGGCAGTGCGTGGTGACGGGATCAATCTCATCGCTCGGCTGCTGTTCATGGCGTTGTTTCCAGTCGTCGGAAAAGTTATTGATCTCCAGCGTATTGAAGTGCGCCTCACGATAAGTAGAGGCCACGTTGATCGCGCAAAAATCAAAGCCAATGTTTTTCGCGAAGCTCAGCAGAATCGGGTAAGCGCTATCTATGTTTTTTGCGAACGTCAGTTGCCTTAACTGCGACTCCTTCCACTTTTCCATTACAAACGCTCCGTGTACTTGTTACTTGAGGGTGCGTTGGATCCAATGCGCACGAAACCGAGTGTAGGACGTTTCCTACGTCGCGCTGCGATTTTTTTGCTCTTTGTGCTGATGCTTATTTGTATTAAACGTTATTAGTAAGTTGTTAATTTAATATGAAGGTCGACATGTTAGTTAACTTAATGTTCTATTCAGTTAATGTCGCTGTTAGTACAACTTGTTGTGGGTAAGGCAGTCGATGCGTAATACCACTACAAATTGGCGGTTTTAACGTACGGCGCTTTGCGAGAGACTACGAACATCGTCGAATGGAGCGCCACATGACCGCCAGCGCAGAAAAATTCACCCGCCAGACTCTGCTTGATGTGCAGCCGCTGACCGCGAATCTGTTCACCTTGCGTACCACTCGTGATGCAGGCTTCAGGTTTCGTGCAGGGCAATTTGCCAGACTCGGCGTCACCAAGGCTGACGGCAGTACGGTTTGGCGTGCTTATTCGATGGTGTCCTCACCGTTTGACGAATTTCTCGAATTCTTCTCGATCGTGGTGCCCGGCGGCGAATTCACCAGTGAACTGAGCCGGCTTGAAGCGGGCGATACCTTGCTGGTCGACCGTCAGGCCTTTGGTTATCTGACGCTGGATCGTTTTGTCGACGGTCGCGACCTCTGGCTGTTATCCACAGGCACCGGCGTGGCGCCGTTCTTGTCGATCCTGCAGGACTTTGAAGTCTGGGAGAAATTCGAGCGGATCATTTTGGTCTACAGCGTGCGCGAGGCCCGCGAACTGGCGTATCAACAGTTGATTGCGGAGTTGGCGCAGCGTGACTATCTGGCCGAGCATGCCCACAAGCTGCAATTTATCCCCACCGTGACCCGTGAATCTCATCCCGGCGCACTGAATGGGCGTATCACGACGCTGATCGAAAACGGTGAGCTGGAGCGGGCGGCGGGCGTTGAGCTGACGGCTGAGCACTCGCGCGTCATGTTGTGCGGCAATCCGCAGATGATCGACGACACCCGCGCGTTGCTCAAACAGCGGCACATGAGCCTGAGCCTGACGCGCAGGCCCGGTCAGGTCGCGGTGGAAAACTACTGGTAAAAAAACGGCGCCTCGAAAGCGCCGTTTTTTGTGCCAGCAGGATTACTCAGGCCGGCTGTTCTGCGCCTTGAGCAGGTCGCGGATCTCGCCCAGCAGTTCCTCTTCTTTGGTCGGAACCGGTGGCAGCGTTGGGGCCACAGCCTCTTCACGCTTCAGGCGGTTGATGGCTTTGACGCCCATGAAAATCGCGAAAGCGACGATGATGAAATCCAGAACGGTCTGCAGGAATTTGCCGTAGGCAAGCACCACCGCAGGGGCGGCGCCATCAGCGGCTTTAAGCGTGACGGCTAAATCACTGAAGTCCACGCCTCCGATCAGCAGGCCGATCGGCGGCATGATCACGTCACCGACGAATGACGAGACAATCTTGCCGAAAGCGGCGCCGATAATGATACCGACGGCCATGTCGACCACATTGCCTTTGACCGCGAAGGCCTTGAACTCACTTAGCACGCCCATAGGTTATTTCCTTGTTACAGATGAGATTGGTGTACGCAGTGTAAATCAGCAAAACGCGTCCTGCGCGAAACACCTTCTTACAATGCACATTTTTTATCGACACGCTCTTTGCCGAATAGTTTGAAAAGTGCCATTAAATTGCCCTCGAAACTTGTACGTGCAAGTGCAAAGTCCACAACTTCTGTACAGGTTTAATATTGATACAGTCACAGGTGAGCGAAGTGCCTTGGTCAAGGACAATGCCGATGTATGCGTTATCATCGCGGTTTTTGCCCCGGGGGTTCTGATGGCCAAGGCCAAGCGCATGTACGGCTGCACCGAGTGCGGCGCAACCTTTCCCAAGTGGGCCGGGCAGTGTGGCGAATGCGGTGCCTGGAACACCCTCACCGAAACCATGATCGAAAGCGGCGGTGCCACGGCGCCAAGCGGTCGCACCGGTTGGACCGGCCAGCAGGCGCAGATCAAAACCCTGGCCGAAGTCAGCGTCGAAGAGATTCCGCGTTTTTCCACGGCATCCAGTGAACTGGATCGCGTGCTCGGCGGCGGTCTGGTCGACGGCTCGGTGGTGTTGATCGGCGGCGATCCGGGCATCGGCAAATCGACGATTCTGTTGCAGACCTTGTGCAACCTCGCCAAGAGCATGCCGGCGCTGTACGTCACCGGCGAAGAATCCCAGCAGCAGGTGGCCATGCGCGCGCGGCGTCTCGGCTTGCCGCAGGATCAACTGCGGGTGATGACCGAAACCTGCATCGAAACCATCATCGCCACCGCCCGCCAGGAAAAGCCCAAGGTGATGGTGATCGATTCGATCCAGACGATCTTCACCGAACAACTGCAATCGGCGCCCGGTGGCGTGTCCCAGGTGCGTGAGAGTGCGGCACTGCTGGTGCGTTATGCCAAACAGAGCGGCACGGCGATTTTCCTTGTCGGCCACGTCACCAAGGAAGGCGCGCTGGCCGGCCCGCGTGTTCTCGAACACATGGTCGACACCGTACTGTATTTCGAAGGTGAGTCCGATGGCCGTTTGCGTCTGCTGCGCGCGGTGAAAAACCGTTTTGGCGCCGTCAACGAACTGGGCGTGTTCGGCATGACGGACAAGGGTTTGAAAGAAGTCTCCAACCCTTCGGCGATTTTTCTCACGCGGGCGCAGGAAGAAGTCCCGGGCAGTGTGGTGATGGCGACGTGGGAAGGCACCCGGCCGATGCTGGTGGAAGTGCAGGCGCTGGTCGATGACAGTCATCTGGCCAATCCGCGACGGGTAACGTTGGGGCTGGATCAGAACCGCTTGGCGATGTTGCTCGCGGTTTTGCATCGCCATGGCGGGATTCCGACGCACGATCAGGACGTGTTTCTCAACGTGGTCGGCGGGGTGAAGGTGCTGGAAACGGCGTCTGACCTGGCGTTGATGGCGGCGGTGATGTCGAGTTTGCGCAATCGGCCGTTGCCGCATGATTTGTTGGTGTTTGGAGAGGTTGGGTTGTCTGGCGAAGTGCGTCCTGTGCCCAGTGGCCAAGAGCGCTTGAAGGAAGCCGCGAAGCATGGCTTCAAACGCGCGATCGTGCCTAAAGGCAATGCGCCAAAAGAGTCCCCGCCGGGCTTGCAGATCATCGCCGTAACGCGCCTCGAACAGGCCCTCGACGCCCTCTTCGAATAACCACTAAAACCCCGTGGTAGTGAGCTTTTGTGGCGAGGGGATTTATCCCCGTTGGGGCGCGCAGCGGCCCTAAAAAAACGGGGCCGCTGCGCAGCCCAACGGGGATAAATCCCCTCGCCACAGGGTTCGTTTGCACATTTGATTTGTCGGAAATTCTAGATCTCGATCAACGCACCCAACTCGCGCTCCAACTCCTGCGGATCGGCCAGGTTCAGCTCGATCAAGCGCCGCAACCGCTGGATCGACTCCAGACTGATATGCCGACAAACAAACCCCAGCTGGCCGTTCTCTTCGTGCGCCAACTGCACGTCCATCTCGATATCAATCTCATCGCTCAGATGAATGTCGACGAAGAAATCCTTCTGTGCATCGCCCAGCCACGGCTCCGGCCGTTCGATCAGCAATCCTTTGAGTGACAGGTCGATCAACTTGACCGGCCAGATGTACTCGCCCTGACTCAGCTCGGTTCTGGCATCGAACGCAATACGTTTGAAGCGACGACGATTGGCTGGGTGCTCGCTCATGGCGCAATCCTCATGAAGGTTCGCTGACTATAGACCGCGAATGCGGGCGCCAGCCAATCGCTAAAGCGTCTAGACCAACGTCGGGGTATGGCCTTTGGCGCCGTAAGCGCTAAACTCGGGGTGGCTGTCTTTCTTGTCCACCCTGGCTGGAATAATAAAATGAAAAATAATAATAGCCTGCTACGCCACTTACCCTGGCTATTGCTGGCAATCGTAGGAGCGTGCGCCCTGGGCGTAGTGGCATTGCGCCGCGGCGAGGCGATCAATGCCTTGTGGATTGTGGTCGCCGCTGTGGCCATTTATCTGGTTGCGTACCGTTACTACAGTCTGTTCATCGCAAACAATGTGATGCAACTTGACCCGCGTCGGGCCACCCCCGCCGTGCTCAACAATGATGGTCTGGACTTCGTGCCGACCAACAAACACATTCTTTTCGGTCACCACTTCGCGGCCATCGCTGGCGCGGGGCCGCTGGTTGGTCCGGTATTGGCGGCGCAGATGGGCTATCTGCCCGGCACGCTGTGGCTGATTGCCGGTGTGGTGCTGGCGGGCGCGGTGCAGGACTTTATGGTTCTGTTCATGTCGACCCGTCGCAACGGCCGTTCCCTGGGCGACATGGTGCGTGAAGAAATGGGCCGGATTCCCGGCACCATCGCACTGTTCGGCTGCTTCCTGATCATGATCATCATCCTCGCGGTGCTGGCGCTGATCGTGGTGAAAGCACTGGCCGAGAGCCCGTGGGGCATCTTCACCGTAATGGCGACCATCCCGATCGCGATGTTCATGGGCATTTATATGCGCTACATCCGCCCGGGTCGCATCGGCGAAATCTCTGTGGTCGGCGTGTTGCTGCTGCTCGGTTCGATCTGGCTGGGCGGGCAGATTGCTGCTGATCCGGTATGGGCCAAGGCCTTCACCTTCACCGGCGTGCAGATTACCTGGATGCTGGTCGGTTACGGTTTCGTCGCAGCATCGCTGCCGGTGTGGCTGATTCTGGCGCCGCGTGACTACCTCTCCACGTTCCTCAAAATCGGTACCATCATCGCCCTGGCGATCGGCATTCTGGTGACCATGCCCGAGCTGAAAATGCCGGCGCTGACCCAGTTCGTCGACGGCACCGGTCCGGTGTGGAAGGGCGGTCTGTTCCCGTTCCTGTTCATCACCATCGCTTGCGGTGCGGTATCGGGCTTCCACGCACTGATTTCTTCGGGCACCACGCCGAAGCTGCTGGATAACGAAACCAACGCCCGTTACATCGGTTACGGCGGCATGCTGATGGAATCGTTCGTCGCGATCATGGCCATGGTTGCCGCTTCGGTGATCGAGCCTGGCGTGTACTTCGCCATGAACAGCCCGGCCGCTGTGGTCGGCAGTGATGTCGCCTCGGTTGCGCAAGTGGTCTCCAGCTGGGGCTTTGCGATCACGCCGGAAGCGCTGCAAGCCGTGGCGCATGACATTGGCGAAACCACCATTCTGGCCCGTGCCGGTGGTGCGCCGACCCTGGCGGTCGGTATCGCGCAGATCCTGCACAGTGTCCTGCCGGGTGAAAACACCATGGCGTTCTGGTACCACTTCGCGATCCTGTTTGAAGCGCTGTTTATCCTGACCGCAGTCGACGCCGGTACTCGTGCCGGACGTTTCATGCTGCAGGATTTGCTCGGCTCCTTCGTGCCAGCGCTGAAACGCACTGAATCGTGGACGGCCAACCTGATCGCCACCGCCGGTTGTGTGGCGATGTGGGGCTGGTTGCTGTATCAGGGCGTGGTCGATCCACTGGGCGGCATCAACACCTTGTGGCCACTGTTCGGTATCTCCAACCAGATGCTGGCCGGTATCGCGCTGATGCTCGGCACCGTGGTGCTGATCAAAATGAAGCGCCAGCGCTACATTTGGGTCACCCTGCTGCCAGCCACCTGGCTATTGATCTGCACCACGACGGCGGGCTTCATCAAACTGTTCGATGCCAACCCGGCGATCGGCTTCCTGTCGCTGGCGAAGAAATACAGCGATGCGCTGGCCAACGGTCAGGTGCTGGCACCGGCAAAAAGCGTCGAGCAGATGCAGCACGTGATCTTCAACGCCTACACCAACGCAACGCTCACCGCGCTGTTCCTGTTCGTGGTCTTCAGCATCCTGTTCTATGCGCTCAAAGTCGGCATCGCCGCCTGGGGCAAAAAAGAGCGTACGGATAAAGAATCGCCATTCCAGGCTCTGCCGGATGCGTAACCAGAGGATTGCAGCATGTTCAATGACCTGAGTCGCCTCGGTAAATACCTCGGTCAGGCTGCGCGCCTGATGGTCGGCATGCCCGACTACGACACCTACGTCGAGCATATGCAAACCAAGCACCCGGACAAACCGGTGATGAGCTACGAGATGTTCTTCCGCGAACGTCAGGAAGCCCGTTACGGTGGCAAGGGTGGGCCGAAGTGCTGTTGAGATGACAGCCTGCGGTTGATGCAATCCCCCCTGTGGGAGCGAGCCTGCTCGCGAATACGGAGTGTCAGTTGATGAATGATTTGACTGGCACACCGCTTTCGCGAGCAGGCTCGCTCCCACAGTTGTTTTTGTGTTGTTCATTTATTTTGTGAAGGAGAAAGCGTTTGTCCTCTCCCATCCCGGTCACGGTACTCAGCGGTTTCCTCGGCGCCGGCAAGACCACCTTGCTGCGCCACATTCTGAAAGCCGAGCACGGCCTGAAAATCGCCGTGATCGAAAACGAATTCAGCGACGCCGGCATCGACACTCAGTTGCTCGGCGACGAACCGGTGCAAGTCATGACCCTGGCCAACGGCTGCGTCTGCTGCACCATTCACACCGACCTGACCAAAGCGCTGTACCTGCTGCTCGAGCGTCTGGACAGCGGCGAAATTGCCTTCGATCGTCTGGTCATCGAATGCACCGGCCTAGCCGATCCAGCGCCAGTCGCCCAGACCTTTTTCATCGACGAGGAATTGCGCGAGCGTTACCTGCTCGACGGCATCATCACCCTGGTCGATGCCGCACACGCGGACGTGCATCTGAACCAGACCATCGCCCAAGCGCAGATCGGTTTTGCCGACCGCTTGCTGGTGAGCAAGACCGATCTGGTCGACGAGGCCACGTTCACCGCGTTGAGCGAACGCCTGACGCGAATCAACCGTCGCGCGCCGATTCGTGTGGTTGATCACGGCAACATCGATCTGGCTGAACTGCTCGATGTACGCGGCTTCAATCTCAACGCCGATCTGGGCGGCGGCTTGAGTTTGCGTCCGGTGAGTAAGGCGCCGTCGATCGATCGTATTTCCAGCCTGGTGCTGCGCACCGATCAACCGCTGGATATCGATCAGCTCAGCGAGTTCATGAATGAATTGCTGGAAGAGCACGGCAAGCAATTGCTGCGTTACAAAGGTGTGCTGAGCATTGCTGGCGAAGATCGTCGCTTGGTGTTTCAGGGCGTGTTGAAACTCTATGGTTTCGACTGGGACACCGAATGGGCCGAGGGTGAGGCGCGGGACAGTGTGATCGTGTTTATTGCTGATGATTTGCCGGAAGAGAAGATTCGGGCAGGGTTTGCCAAAGTCGTTTCTGCCTGATGGATCTTCTGGGTCAGGGCTGACGCCATCGCGGGCAAGCCTTGCTCCTACAGAGTTATGGGTATGACTTTGTAGGAGCAAGGCTTGCCCGCGATGGCAATCTACCCGGCAACACAATTTTCAAGGTCTGAACCCAATAGTGTCTGCTCAAGATGATCCAAATGCCGATTCATCAACATCCCGGCCCTGGAAGCATCTCCACATTCAACCGCCTCAACCAGCGCCAAATGCTCCCGCCAAGCGCAACAGCTGCGCGCAGAACCCTCACACCGCGCAATCGCCAACGAAGTAAGCGGTACCAGACTGCCCAAAAAATGCGCCAACGGCACATTCCCCGCCATCCTCGCCAACGTCAGATGAAACTCCCCCGACAAGCGAATCGCCGCCCCGCGCCGATCCTGCTCAACCGCCAGTCGCTCACGCTCGATCAACCCACGCAAGCGTTTCAAACCCTCAGCCTGCGGACGCTGACACGCCAACCGCACCAACGTGTTCTCGGCCAATCGCCGCGCATGCAAGGTCTGCCGCGTTTGCTCGCGATCCGGCGCCGCCACACGCGGACGATGATTGGCGCGCAGCACAACAACTTGTTCATGGCTCAGTTGCGTCAGCACCCGCCGCACGTCCGCGCGAGTCACGCCGAACATGTCTTTCAAACTGTCTTCGGTGAAACGGCTGTCCGCATCAAGGCGCTGTTCCAGAATCGCATCGAACAGTCGCGGGTAAAGATCCTCCGCCGGCGCGCGCAAGCGAGAGAAGGGCAGGGGCGTCGTGCTCTCGCGAGTGGGCGACGCTGAAGTGAAACTGTTCATGGCCTGTCTCCTGTAGGAATCAGCGACTCAGGTTGTCATCCGGAATATTCAGCTCGATGCCCATGCGCTGACCTTCTTGCAGAATGTGCCGACGCATTTCCGCGCTGGCCTGCGCGCTGTTCTTGCTGCGGATCGCGCGTACCACGGCTTCGTTTTCTTCAAGGCGTTCGGCCAGATGTTCCGGCGAGTTGCGCAACACTTCGGCGCTTTGCTTGAGGGCATTGCTGGTTTGCTGCACCACGCTCTGGAAGATCGGGTTCGAGGTCAGGGTGAACAGCTCTTCATGGAAAGCGATGTAGGCGCTGACCCCGGCTTCGCTGTCGCCAGCCTCAAGGGCTTCGCGCATGTCCATCAGGGTCAGGCGCAACTGGCCGACTTCCTTGCTGCTGATCGACTGCGCCACCAGGCCGACGATGAACGGTTCCAGGGTGTAGCGCAGTTGCAGGACATCTTCGAGACTGGCCCCGGCGACTGCGCTGTCGTGGCTTTGGCTGTCGCTGAGTTGTGCATCGAGGACGACCACGCCTTTGCCCGGCATCGAACGGACGAGGCCGAGGGTTTCCAGGACGATCACCGCTTCACGCAGGCTCGGACGGCTGATGCCCAGTTGTTCGGCGAGTTCGCGCTGGCCCGGCAGCATGTCGCCCGAGCGCCATTGGCCGCGGGCGAGGGCTGCGCGGAGTTTTTCGACGACTGAGTTGACTACGGTTGATGTGGTTATCACTTGTTTTGCTCCGTGAACCTTCGTGCAAGCCGCAGGCAAGATCAAAAGATCGCAGCCTGCGGCAGCTCCTACAGGTCAGAATTCCTGTTGGTGGGCGGGTGCCGCTGTTTTTCTCGGCTGAAAGTTATAGCCCTGTTCGCCGTTGAGCACCTTGTTTGCCCGCTGCACGTCGATGTCTTTTTCCCAGCGCGCGATCGCAACCGTGGCGACGCAGTTGCCGATCAGGTTGGTCAGCGCGCGGCCGATGCCCATGAACCAGTCCACGGCCAACACCAATACCAGGCCGACCACCGGGATCGCCGGAATCGCGGTCAGTGTCGCCGCCAGAATCACCAGTGCCGAACCGGGAATGCCGTGGGCGCCTTTCGAGGTGATCAGCGACACCAGCAGAATCGTCAGCAAATCGGTCATAGCCAGTGGTGTGCCGGTGGCGTTGGCAATGAACACAATGGCCAGCGTCAGGTAGATCGAAAAACCATCGAGGTTGAACGAGTAGCCGGTTGGAATCACCAGCCCGACCGTCGAACTGCCAATGCCCAAGTGTTCGAGTTTGCGCATGATCTGCGGCAACACGGCGTCAGACGAAGCGGTGCCCATGACGATCAGCAATTCTTCACGCAGGTATTTGAGCAGCGGCCACATGCGCAGGCCGGACAGGCGCATTACGGTACCGAGAATCAGCGCGACGAAAGCCATGCAGGTCAGGTAGAACAAGCCGACCAGGCTGCCCAGATGCTGCAGCGAATCGAGGCCATATTTGCTGGTGGTGAAGGCGATGGCGCCAAACACGCCGATCGGCGCCAGACGCACGATCATGCCCATGATGCGGAAGATCACATGGCTCAGTTCGTTGATCAGTCGCGAGATCCCGGATGCCGCTTCGCCGACCAGATTCAACGCGCTGCCGAACAGCACCGAGAACAGCAGCACCTGCAGAATGTTGTTGTCGGCGAAGGCGCCGATCACCGAGGTCGGGATCAGATCCATCAGGAACTGCGTGGTGGTGTGCATGTGCTGGCCGCGCTGGGCGATGTCGCCCATGTCGGCAGCGGACAACTGCTCCAGATGGATATTCGCGCCGCTGCCGATGCCGGTGCTGAAGGCGAAGACCAGACCGATCACCAAGGCGATGGTGGTGAGGATTTCAAAGTAGATGACCGATTTGAGGCCGATGCGCCCGACCTTCTTCAGATCGCCCGCGCCGCTGATGCCGCTGACCACTACGCAGAACACGATCAGGCCGATGAGCATCTTGATCAGTTTGATGAAACCGTCGCCGAGCGGTTTGAGCTGGGCCGAGTATTCAGGGAGGGTCAGCCCGCAGACGATGCCGAGCACCAGTCCGAGAACCACTTGGAGGAAGATTGAACGCGAGCACCATCTGAGCATGGGAGGAATCCTGGTCGGTGTCCTGGCTGCCGTGCGCTTGAACGCATCAGATTCAGGACTTAATTATTGTGGTCTTACCGGTATGTCCAGTGCAGGCGCAGTCTACGCTGGGGTTTTTCTTGAATACAAGGGGGAAGCGCGAAATTGGCATGACCGGTCTGACCGGTGGTTAAGATCAAAAGATCGCAGCCTTCGGCAGCTCCTACATTTGGAATGCGTTCACCTGTAGGAGCTGCCGAAGGCTGCGATCTTTTGATCTTTTTGCAGGCGAAAAAAAACCGGCCAATCACTTGGCCGGTTTTTCATGCTGCGGATTTAACGTCGCAATTAAGCGCCGTATACCGGCAGTTTCTTGCAGATGGCTTTGACTTTCTCACGAACGGCGTCGATCACCGCTTCGTTGTTCAGGTCAGCCAGGATGTCGCAGATCCAGCCGGCCAGCTCTTTGCACTCGGCTTGCTTGAAGCCGCGAGTGGTCACAGCCGGAGTACCGAAGCGCAGGCCGGAAGTAACGAACGGCGAGCGTGGATCGTTTGGCACGGAGTTCTTGTTCACGGTGATGAACGCTTTGCCCAGAGCGGCGTCAGCATCTTTACCGGAGATGTCCTGCTTGATCAGCGACAGCAGGAACAGGTGGTTCTTGGTACCGCCCGAAACCACGTCGAAACCGCGCTCGATGAACACTTCGGCCATGGCCTGGGCGTTCAGCACCACTTGTTCCTGGTAGGCCTTGAACTCAGGCTGCAGCGCTTCCTTGAAGCAGATCGCCTTGGCAGCGATCACGTGCTCCAGCGGACCACCCTGGGCGCCCGGGAATACCGCGGAGTTCAGCTTCTTCTCGATGTCGGCGTTGGCGCGCGCCAGGATCAGGCCGCCACGTGGACCGCGCAGGGTCTTGTGCGTGGTGGTGGTCACGACGTCAGCGAAAGGCACCGGGTTCGGGTAGACGCCCGCGGCGACCAGACCGGCCACGTGAGCCATGTCGACGAACAGGTAAGCGCCGACTTTGTCAGCGATTTCGCGGAAGCGTGGGAAATCGAGGATCTGCGAGTAGGCAGAGAAACCGGCCACGATCATTTTTGGCTTGTGCTCAACCGCCAGACGCTCGACTTCGTCGTAGTCGATCAGGCCGTTGGCGTCGATGCCGTACTGCACAGCGTTGTACAGCTTGCCGGAGGAGGAAACGCTGGCGCCGTGGGTCAGGTGACCGCCGTGGGCCAGGCTCATGCCCAGAATGGTGTCGCCGGCCGATAGCAACGCCAGGTAGACAGCGCTGTTGGCTTGCGAACCGGCGTGCGGCTGAACGTTGGCGTAATCGGCGGCGAACAGCGCTTTGGCGCGGTCGATAGCCAGTTGCTCAACGATGTCGACGTACTCGCAACCACCGTAGTAACGCTTGCCTGGGTAGCCTTCAGCGTACTTGTTGGTCAGCACCGAGCCTTGAGCTTCCATCACCGCTGGGCTGGTGTAGTTTTCCGAAGCGATCAGCTCGATGTGTTCTTCCTGGCGCTGAGCTTCTTGCTCCATGGCGGCAAAAAGGTCGGCGTCGTACTTGGCAATAGTCAAATCACGGCTGAACATGGCGGTCCTCAAGGATCGGGGGGCAGAAAAGGGAGGCATTCTAACCCAATGGGTTTTAGATGGCATATGAAACGGCATCATGTCGCAGACAAGTGGCGTTCATGACAGATGTGCGGTGCTTTTTCCGATCCTTTCGCGAGCAAACCGGACTTCATAATTGAACGCGGGGTCAACTATTGGACCGGGTCTGCTCGCGGAAGGATTTGTCGCCGCTACGATGATCACACGGTCTGATTTAATGCCTTAGTTGCAACTAATCAGGGCGTAGTCAAACTTCATCAGGGTATTCGACGTGGCCCGCGTTACGCTCAATTATGTTGACGGTGAACAGGGCCGTGGGTTTGTTGTTTTCGGACTTGAAGTAAATTTTTTTCTCCCGTTCGCCGTTTGCGTATCGCCCTCCATATTTGACATCCAGCGTCAGCGGGCGCTGGCCTTTGACGGCGATGGATGAAGTAATCGAGTCACTGTGCATGTCTTCCAGTGACATGCCGCCAATATCGAAGCGTGTTTCGTGTGCTTCAGAGGGCGAACTGATGGCCAACTCGCCGTGAGTGTTGAGATTGGCCAGTTGTACCACGCCGGGCTCGTCACGGACGTACAGGATGTAGGTTTCGTGCTCATGACGGAAATAGAAGAGGGTCGGATCCTTATCTGGATTGATGACCAACAGCTTGTAGCCTCCACGCTCGTTGCTAAAGACCCATTCAGTACAAACAGGGGCGCCTTCGCAACTGAGTGTTCCAATAAATGATTTCTGGCGATCCGTGCTCATTTTACAGTCCTGTTAAAGTGTGAGAGTTCCATGACGTGCAGTCATGTAATGAACTTAACATGGACGTTTATATTGCAAAGGCGTTAACTGTTTCTACTTGTGGGTTGAGCATTGAAGCGAGTGAAAAGCAGCGCAGATACGAGGTTTTTTAATATGTAAATCATGTTTACCGTTTATCAATCTAATCAAACATGAACAACGCATCGTTGCTGAACTGCGCTTCAAATCGACTGGCCGGCATCGGCCGTCCGAACAGATACCCCTGAACCTCATCGCAACCGTGCTCGCGCAAGAAATCCAGCTGCTCATGGGTTTCCACACCCTCTGCAATTACCGCCAGATTCAGGCTGTGCGCCATAGCAATGATCGCCCTGGCAATCTGCGCGTCCTGCTCGCCGGACGGCAAACCGTCGACAAACGTGCGGTCGATCTTCAGCACATCGATCGGGAACTGCTTGAGGTAGTTCAGCGATGAATAACCGGTGCCGAAGTCATCGACCGCAATGCTCAGGCCGAGGTTTTTCAATCCGGCGAGAATCTGCATCGCCTCGCTGACTTCGCGCATCAGAATACTTTCGGTCAGCTCCAGTTCCAGGCACGCCGGCGGCAGGCCGGTTTCGCGCAGGATCGTGGCGATCCGCGTACCGAGTTGGCCATCGGAGAACTGCCGCGCCGAAATGTTTACCGACACTTTTGGTACGCGCACACGGTTCTGGTGCCAGGTTTTCAATTGGCGGCAGGCCTCGCTGATCACCCAATCGCCAACGTCGACCACCAGACCGAGTTCTTCCAGCACCGGAATGAAATCCCCCGGCGGCACCAAGCCACGACGCGGGTGACGCCAGCGCAGCAGCGCTTCGGCGCCGGTCAGGCGTTTGCCGTCGCCGCTGAATTGCGGCTGGTAATACAGGACGAATTCGTCTTGTTCCAAGGCGTGGCGCAAATCGCTTTCCAGCTCCAGACGCTCCAGCGCACTGGCGTTCATGTCGGCCTGATAGAACTGGAAGTTGTTCTTGCCGCGTTCCTTGGCGTGGTACATCGCGGTGTCGGCGTTCTTCATCAACTGGCTGAGTTCGTTGCCATCCTGCGGACTCAGGGCGATGCCGATACTTGCGGTGACAAAAAACTCGCGGCCTTCCAGCACAAAAGGTCGCACCAGGCTGGCGAGAATCTGCTCGGCGACATGAATCGCCCGGTTCAGCGCCAGTTCACGGCTGGAGCGATGTTGCAGGAGCAAGGTGAATTCATCGCCGCCCATGCGCGCGACGGTGTCGTCGTTGTCGACGCAGGCCAACAGACGCGTGGCCATGTCTTTCAACATGCGGTCACCGGCAGCGTGACCGAGGGAGTCGTTGATCGGTTTGAAACGATCGAGGTCGAGGAACATCAGCACCACCCACGACTTCTGTCGTTCGGCCGATTGCAGCGCGGTGTGCAAGCGATCCTGGAACAGCGTGCGGTTCGGCAAGTGGGTCAGGGCGTCGTAATAAGCGAGGCGGTGGATGCGTTGTTCGCTGGCCTTGCGCTCGCTGATGTCGCTGAAGAAACACACGTAACTGGCCAGATCGCCTTCGTCGTCGAGCACCGCGGTGATGCCGACCCACGCCGGATAATGCTCGCCATTGCGGCGCTTCATCCAGACTTCGCCTTCCCATGTGCTGTGCTGATGCAACTGCTTGAGCACGTAACGCAGATGTGCGTCCTGCTGTTCGTCGACCGTGAGCATGTTTGGCAACTGGTCGAGCACTTCGCTGACCGCGTAACCGCTGACGCGACTGAACGCTTCGTTGGCCTGAACGATGTAACCGGCCGGGTCGGTGATCAGGATCGCCGAGGTCGAGTGTTCGAATACGGTGGCGGCCATGCGCAGGTCTTTTTCGGCGCGGCGCTGCTGACTGATGTCGCGACCGACCCCGAGCACGCCTTCAAAACCGCCATGCTCATCCCACACCAAGACCAGACGCAGTTCGATTGGAATCTTGCGGCCATCGGCGCGCAGACAGTCGAACAGGAACAATTGCGTCTGCACCTGACCGCGCAACAGCGCCAGTTGCTCGGGTTTATTCAGCGACTTGCTGACCCGATCCATCAGCGTGTAGATGCCGCTCAATTGCTGCGGGTTGGCAATGATCGATTGCCAGCCATTCTGGAAAATCCACTCGGCATCAAAGCCCAGCACAGCCTGCACCGACGGGCTGACGTAGTTCAGCGAGAGCTTGCTGTCGGTGGAGAAAATCACGTCGCTGATGCTTTCGGCGAGCATGCGATAACGCTGCTCACTGTCGCGCAGGGACTCACTGGCCTCAATTTGCTCGGTGATGTCCTTGGCCACGCCGATGATCCGCGTGACCTGATCATGCTTGTCGCGCGCCAGTGCCTGTTCGCGAATATCAAAGCGCCGCCAGTTGCCGTCGCGATGGCGGAAGCGCAGTTGGCATTGCAGCAATTGGCTGTAACCGGCATGGCGCTGGGATTGACGCGAGCGGTGGTAATAATCGGCGTCTTCCGGGTGCAGGAGGATTTCCCAGAAATACTCGCCCATCTGGTGCAGTTCGGTGCGGTTGTAGCCGAGGGTTTGCCCGAGGTGGTGGTTGCTGAAAATCATCCGCTGGCTGATCACGTCCTGCACATACAGATGATCCGGCACGGTGCGCACCACGTCCGACCAGAACCCTTCGCGCTCCAGCAACGACAGCTCGACCAGTTTGCGGCTGGTGATGTCGTTGATGCTGAGGATCACCGCCGTGTAATCGTGCTGCTCGGTCGGCAGGCGCAAGACCATCCACAGGTGTTGATCGCGGCCATTGATGTCCGCCAGTTTGATTTCCAGTTCCAGCTGCTTTTGCTGTTGCAGCACGGCGTCGAGGATTTGATTGCCGATCGCGCACTGACGGTGCGGATGACCGTCGATCAACAGTTGCCACGCTTGTTCGCAGGAATTGACGTTGAGAAGTTGCAACGCGACCTGGTTGACTTCGGTGACGCGCAACTCTTGTAGCAATTGCTGGCGCTGCGCCGGTTGGTCGAGCCAGGCTTTGAGCTGGTCGCTGGTCTGGATCTGCGCTTTCTCGAAAACCTGTTTCAGGCCAGAGAGATCCAATACACACAAGGCCACGCCGGTGCCTTCGAAAATATCCTGATAGCGCCGGCGACCTTCATGCAACTGGCGCTGACGGCGGCGCATGTTCAACAGCGCGATCACCGGCAGCAGCGAGAAAGCCAGACCGAGCAGGCATTTGCCGATAAACGCCGGGAGCAATTCTTCGAGCACGCGCTGACGGTCGAACAGACCGCGCAACTGCCAGTCGCTGCTGCTCAGCGGCACAGTCAGCACCGTGTCGGCCAGATCGTCAGGGGAAAGCACGCTGGGCTTGGCCGAGGGCAACGCTTTATCGCGACTGACGATCTGATGGTTGATGCGGTTTTCCACCAGCCACAACGGACGCAGACCGGTTTCACCCTGTTTGGTCAGCGAATCGAAAAACGTCGGTGTCAGGCGCAAGGCCCAATAACCGCGCGAACTGCCGCTGGCCTGATGCAGCAACAAATGCACCACCGAGCCGTCATCAGCGTTGCTGAAGTAGTGCGCCTGAGCACGACTGCGCCGAACCAGTTCGGTGAGGTAATCGGCGTCGTGACTGTCGGCGGCGCTGTCGCTGAGGATTCGCCCGGAAGGACTGAGCAACGCCATGCTGCGCAGATCCGGCAGCGATTGCTGAAGTTTGCGCAGCAGCGCCTGCTGTTCGTCGGCGGTTTGCGGTTGCTCGACGATCGGTAGCAGGTTGAGAGCGATTTGCGCGTTCAGCGCCATGTTCAGGCTGACTTGTGAAGCGAGGTCGGCGGTGTAATCGATGGTGTACTGGCGCTGGTTTTTCTGGGTCTCGCGCAGTTGATCGAGCAGTTGCCAGAACAGCAACGCCAGCAGCAACAGCACCAAAGTCGCCAGCGCACCCTTTAATGTCCCGCGCAGGGGTGAGCCGGGCGCCGGAGGGGTGCTGCTCACAGAGGCTGGCGGAGTGACATTGGACAAGCTGTAATCCTGCGGTCTGGCTGGACTGGCGCGACGTGCACTATAAGCCGGACGCCCAAAGGGCGGCTAGCATGCCTTGAGTTGTGGCGAAGTGCCAGCCCCGCTCGGCTGGACTGCCACTGGTCAATCAGGTAGCTTTGCCGGTTACGCGGGAGCGTTCCAGCTCCTAGACTCAGACTTTTTCAGCGCGCACGCATTGATAACCATCAAGTGAACGACGCGCATGGTCTGGCCGGGCATCGCCCGCGCTGCAATCATTCATCTGTCACTGACCCAAGGTTCTCCATGGCTCAATACGTCTTCACCATGCATCGGCTGGGCAAAGTTGTTCCGCCGAAGCGGGAAATCCTCAAAAACATTTCGCTGTCCTTCTTCCCCGGCGCCAAGATCGGCGTGCTCGGCCTCAACGGTTCGGGTAAGTCCACGCTGCTGAAAATCATGGCCGGCGTCGACACCGAGTTCGAAGGCGAAGCGCGCCCGATGCCGGAACTGAACATCGGTTATCTGCCGCAAGAGCCGCAACTTGACCCCACCAAGACCGTGCGTGAAGTGGTCGAGGAAGCGGTCAGCGTGATCAAGAACGCCCAGGCCCGCCTGGACGAGGTCTACGCGGCTTACGCTGAAGAAGATGCCGACTTCGACAAACTGGCGGCTGAACAGGCCAAGCTCGAAGCGATCCTGCAAGCCAGCGACGGTCACAACCTTGATCGCCAACTGGAAGTCGCTGCCGACGCACTGCGTCTGCCGGCGTGGGACGCCAAGGTCGAATTCCTCTCCGGTGGTGAAAAGCGTCGCGTGGCCCTGTGCCGCTTGCTGCTGTCCGCTCCGGACATGCTCCTGCTCGACGAACCAACCAACCACTTGGATGCCGATTCCGTTGCGTGGCTGGAGCATTTCCTACACGACTTCCCGGGCACCGTGGTTGCGATCACGCACGACCGTTACTTCCTCGACAACGTCGCTGGCTGGATTCTCGAACTCGACCGCGGCGCGGGCATTCCATACGAAGGCAACTACTCGGGTTGGCTCGAAGCCAAGTCCGATCGTCTGGCCGCTGAATCCAAGCAGCAGTCGGCGCACGAAAAAGCCATGAAGGAAGAACTGGAGTGGGTGCGCAAAGGCGCGAAAGCCCGCCAGTCGAAATCCAAGGCACGTCTGCAACGCTTCGAAGAAATGCAATCGCAGGAATTCCAGAAGCGCAGCGAAACCAACGAGATCTACATCCCGGCCGGCCCGCGTCTGGGCGACAAGGTCATCGAATTCAAGAACGTCACCAAGGGCTACGGCGATCGCGTGTTGATCGACAACCTTTCGTTCTCGATGCCGAAGGGCGCCATCGTCGGTGTGATCGGCGGTAACGGTGCCGGTAAATCGACCCTGTTCCGCATGCTGATGGGCAAGGAGCAGCCGGATTCGGGCAGCATCGAAGTCGGCGAAACCGTGCAACTGGCCTGCGTCGATCAGAGCCGCGACGACCTCGACGGCAGCAAGACTGTGTTCCAGCAGATTTCCGACGGTTCCGACCAGATCCGCATCGGCAACTACGAGATCCCGTCGCGCACCTACGTCGGTCGCTTCAACTTCAAGGGCGGCGATCAGCAGAAGTTCGTCAAGGATCTGTCCGGTGGTGGGCGCGGGCGTCGGCACCTCGCGCGGTCGCGGTGGGAGGGGGGGACGGTCGGGCGGGGGGGGGGGGGGGCGGGGGGGGGGGGGGGGGGGCGGCGGGGGGGGGGGGGG